>NZ_JASCQJ010000001.1:0-238738 GCF_033043255.1 Clostridium lamae
ATAGAAATTATAAGTTATTAAGAAGAAATAAATCTAAAATATCCTTAGAATATTAGATATATATTATAAGCGTATATCAATAATTAAAAATAACAAAATTTATATTAGTAAAAGAAGGAGGAATATTTAAATGAATGAATATATAATTAGTTGTTGCTCCACTGCTGATCTTGCAGAAGAGCATTTTAATAAAAGAAATATATCCTATATTTGTTTCCATTTTGAGCTTGATGGTAAGGAATATAATGATGATCTCGGAAAATCTATATCATTTGATGACTTCTATAAAGCTATGAAAGATGGAGCTGAAACAAAGACATCTCAAGTTAATGTTCAGGAATTTGAAGAATATTTTGAAGGTTTCTTGAAGGAAGGAAAAGATATACTTCATATGAGTTTATCTTCAGGTCTATCAGGAGTAATAAACTCTGCAATGATAGCAAAAGCAAATTTAGAAGAAAAATATCCAGATAGAAAAATCTATATTGTAGATTCTTTAGGAGCATCATCAGGATATGGATTAATGATGGATAAGCTAGCTGATTTAAGAGATGAAGGAATGAGCATAGAAGAAGTTTATGAGTGGATTAATGAACATAAGTTAGAAATGAATCATTGGTTTTTCTCTACTGATTTAACTTTTTATATTAAGGGTGGAAGGGTGACAAAAACTGCTGGATTTATTGGTGGATTGTTAGGGATTTGTCCGCTTCTTGATATGAATAATTTAGGCAAATTAATACCAAGATATAAAATTCGTTCAAAGCATAAGGTAATTAAGGCAATAGTAGATAAAATGGAGGAAAATGCAAGTGATGGACTAAATTATTCCGGTAAGTGTTATATATCACATTCATATTGCTTTGAAGATGCAGCTGAAGTGGCAAAATTAGTTGAGGAGCGTTTTCCTAAGTTAAATGGTAAGGTAGAGATTAATAATGTAGGGACCACTATAGGAAGTCATACTGGACCTGGTACAGTAGCACTATTCTTCTGGGGGAATAAAAGAGGCGAATAGATATAATAATTATTATTATAAATTAGAAAAATAAATATCTTTAAAATATAATAATAAACCACTTAAGGTTAGTTTACTTTAAGTGGTTTATTTTTGCAATTAATTTGTATTAAAAAGATATAATAAAATAACAAAAATTGTTATATTAAAATCCTGTTAAAAATAAGTTTATTTGCTTAACAAATGTGAAAAAATAATGTAAACTAATTTTGTTAAAAATTTTGTTAAAATGATGTGAAAAGGAGAATAACTTTGGAATCATTAATGATTATTATACAGTTACTTGGTGGATTAGGATTATTTATTTATGGAATGAAGATCATGGGAGATGGGCTTGAAAATGCTGCTGGAGATGGATTAAAATCAATACTTGAAAAAGTTACTAAAAATCCAATTATTGCTGTAGTTGTTGGAGCAATTGTTACGGCGATAATTCAAAGTAGTAGTGCAACAACAGTAATGGTAGTTGGTTTTGTTAATGCTGGTCTTATGAACTTAGCTCAAGCAGCTGGCATTATTATGGGTGCTAATATAGGAACTACAATTACAGCTCAACTTGTTGCTTTTAAGTTAGATGATATAGCTCCTCTTTTTGTATTTGCAGGAGCTGCAATAATTATGTTTGCTAAAAAGAAGCAAAAAAAAGACATTGGAAATATTATTCTAGGATTTGGTATATTATTTGTTGGTATGGGGCAAATGAGTGCTGCAATGAAACCTTTAAGAGAGTTGCCTTTATTTAATGAGATCTTAACAACAGTTGGATCACATTGGTATTTAGGAATACTTGCAGGGGCTATTATAACAGCGGTACTTCAAAGTTCTTCTGCTACTACAGGTATACTAGTAGCTTTAGCAACAACTGGTGCAATAGATATTAAAGCTGCTCTTCCAATAGTATTTGGATGTAATATAGGTACATGTGTGACTGCAATGTTAGCGTCCATAGGAACATCAAAGACAGCACATAAAGCTGCAATACTTCATTTAATATTTAATTTAGGTGGAACATTAATATTTATTCCAATATTATTAAGCGGAGTTTTAGGAGATGCAGTTGCCACTATTAGTCCTGATGATGTAAGTAGACAAATAGCAAATGCACATACAGTATTTAATGTTGTAAATACTGCAATAATGTTACCACTTACAGGTTTATTAATTAGAACTGTAAATAGAATCATTCCTGGAGAAGATGAAGACGAAAAGGTAGGTCCAAAATACATAGACGATAGATTATTAGAAACTCCAGTGATAGCAGCTGGACAAGTAGCAAAAGAAACTTTAAGAATGGCTAATAAAGCAAAAAAAGCTTTAGATTTATCTATAGAAGCTTTTGAAAAAAATGATGAGAAACTAGTTCAAAAAGTTTATGAAAATGAAGAAATAATAAATAATCTAAATGAAGCTATTACTACTTATTTAGTTAAGCTTTCGAAGTATGAACTATCTGATAAAGAATCAAGAATAGTTGCAGCCACTTTTCATGTAATTAATGATATTGAAAGAATAGGTGACCATGCTGAAAATATAGCAGATTTAACTTTACAAAATATAAATAAGAGACTGATTTATAGTGATGCTGCAATGAAGCAACTAAAGAATATGTTTGAAAAGACATATGAATCTTTACAGGTTGCTATAGATAGTTACGCGAATCATGATATAAATAAAGCAAAACAAGTAAGTGAAATAGAATCAGAAGTAGATAAATTACAAAAGAAGTATAGAGATCTTCACATAAAAAGACTTTATGATGGAAATTGTAATGCATATTCAGGAACTATATTCTTAGATTTAATGAGTAATTTAGAAAGAATTAGTGATCATTCTATGAATATAGCAGAAAGTGTTATAGAAAATAGCTAAATAGTTTTAAAATACTGTCTAAAAATGATATAGAATCATATTTAGGCAGTATTTTTTATAACTTAAAATATAAAAGTGAAATTTGTAATAAAAAAATGATATGATAAATAATATTTTTATTAAAAATATAAGTAAGTTAATTTATAAAATGGACATAATATTTTTATGAGAATAAAAAATATGGAGGAAAACAAATGAAGAAATTTAAATTAGCTTCCTTAATAATATTATTGCTAACTATTATTTTTATTCCTATGAAGGTTATGGCTGCTGAGGGAGAGAAAATTATATTAATCGATCCTGGTCACGGGGGTTTTGACGGAGGAGCAAAATCTAAAAATGGTGTAATAGAAAAAGATATAAATTTAAAAATATCTGTAAAGCTTAAAGAAGTTTTAGAAAGTAAGGGCTATAAGGTTTATTTAACAAGAGAAAATGATGAGGCACTTGGGAATAGTGGTTCAACTATAAAAGAAAAGAAGAGGGAAGATTTAAAGAAAAGAAGAGATATGAAGAAGGAACTAAATTGTGATATTTTTGTATCCATTCATCAGAATATGTTTCCACAAGAGAAATGCTATGGTGCACAGGTTTGGCACAGCTCTAATGATGTAAGTAAAAAATTAGCTGATAATATTCAAGAATCTATAAAGGAAACTTTAAAGGATAATAATAAGAGAGTGTCAAAGCCAGCAGGAGATTCTTATCTAATATTAAGAGATGATTATAAGGGAGCGTCTGTTTTAGTAGAATGCGGTTTCTTATCAAATATGCAAGAGGAAAAAGAACTACAGACAGAAGAACATCAAAATCAGTTGGCTGAAGGTATTTCATTGGGAATAGAAAGATATTTTGAAGAAATAAATAAGAATTAAATTAATTTCCGAGGAAATATATCAAAAAATATTATAAAAAATGAATTTATATAAAGGTTTAGATAAATAAGGAGTTAAAAGGCAGATATTTGTGCTTTATATAACTCCTTGTTTTTTTATGCTTTAAAATTGTAGTATTAGAAGTAATAAAAAAGTATTTACTAATATATAATGTAAATATGATAAACTATTTATAGTGATAGTATTAAGAGGAGGATGAGAATGAGAGAAATACATACAAACATAATTGAAGAAGCTATTGAAGAATTATGTATTGAAGCTAATTATAATTTATCAAAGGATGTAGTTAATGCATTATATAAATCCAGGGAAAGAGAAACTTGGAGTTTAGCTGGAGATATATTAGATAAAATAGTAGATAATGCGGAAATAGCTAAAAATGAAAGACTTCCTATTTGCCAAGATACTGGAATGACATGTGTTTTTATAGAACTAGGTCAAGATGTTCATATTATAGGAGGAAATCTTGAGCAATCTATTAATGAGGGAGTAAGAAGAGGATATAATAAAGGGTACCTAAGAAAATCTGTCGTTAAGGATCCTATTGATAGAGTTAATACTAAAGATAATACACCTGCAATAATATATTATGATATAGTGCCTGGTGATAGATTGAAGATAACAGTGTCACCAAAAGGATTTGGATCAGAAAATATGAGTCAGATTAAGATGCTAAAACCTTCAGATGGAATAGAGGGAGTAAAAGAATTTATAATAAAGGTTGTGAAGGATGCAGGACCTAATCCTTGTCCGCCGATGATAGTAGGAGTAGGTATTGGAGGAACTTTTGAAAAAGCAGCATACTTAGCAAAAAAGGCTTTGATTAGATCTATAGATAGTAAAAATCAAAATAAATTCTATAGAGATTTAGAAGATGAGTTACTACTGAAAATGAATGAACTCGGAATTGGGCCTCAAGGTTTTGGTGGAAAGACCACTGCTTTAGGAGTTAACATAGAGACATATCCTACACATATTGCAGGATTGCCCGTAGCAGTAAATATTAGTTGTCATGCAACTAGACATAAAGAAGTAATTTTATAGAGGGATATTAATTATGGAATTTAAGATAACTACACCATTAACATATGAAAAAATAAAAGACTTAAGATCAGGGGATAGAATATTATTATCAGGAATTATATATACAGCAAGAGATGCTGCACATAAAAGGTTAATAGAATTATTAAATGAGGGATTAGAGTTACCTATAAATATTAATAATGAAACAATATATTATGTAGGTCCGACCCCTGCAAGAGAAGGACAAGTTATTGGCTCAGCAGGTCCGACTACTAGTTATAGAATGGATTCTTACTCACCAAGGTTATTAGATTTAGGATTGAGGGCTATGATAGGGAAGGGCTTAAGAAATGAAGAAGTAGTTAAGTCTATAATAAAAAATAAAGCTATTTACTTAGGGGCTATTGGAGGAGCGGCTGCTTTAATATCTAAGACTATTATTAAATCAGAAGTAATTGCCTATGAAGATTTAGGGTCTGAGGCGATAAGAAAAATGGAAGTTAAAGACATGCCTTTAATAGTTATTATAGATACCGAAGGCAATAACTTATATAAGCAAGGACAAGAAGAGTACCTTAGAACTATTAATAATGAAGAAATAAAAAAATGAAATGAAAATTAAATATTATGATTAAAAAACTATAGACATATTAATGCGAAAGTCGACTTGGAGCGAAGCGAGGTCGAAATGAGCATAATATGTCTATAGTTTGTTCATATATTTAAATTTTGTAGAAACCTTTTCCGTTCACTTCTGAAACATCTATTATTGTAATGAACGCCTTTGGATCTATTCTTAAAATTTTATTTTTTAAATGAATCATTTGAGAAGAAGTTACAGCTATATAAAGCATTTTTCTTAGTTCATGCGTATATTCTCCTTCAGCAACAAGGGAAGTTACTCCTCTATTCATGTCTTTAATAACATATTGAATAATATCTTCCTCTTTTTCAGTTAATATCAATAATAGCTTCTTACTATTAAATCCATTAATAACTTTATCAACCAAGGTTCCTTGTACGAACATAGAAATTAAAGTATATAAAGCCTTAGGTAGTCCAAATATTAGAGCACCTATAAAAACTATAATACAATTAAGATAAAAACTAAGCTTACCAATTTCTAGATTAGAGTATTTTTTTCTAAGTACCATTGTAATAATATCTGTACCACCTGTAGATCCGTTTCTTGAAAAGACTAGACCATATCCTAATCCACATAAAACACCACCATAAATGCAGTAAAGCAATAAGTCATCCACTCTTACTAGACTTGATAAAGGTTTAGTTATCATTAAAGAAATTGATAAAGATACCATACCAACAGCAGAGTATAATGTGAATCTTTTATTTAACATTTTATAGCTAAGAAAGAATAACGGTATATTAATTAAAAATACAGTTATACCAGAAGGTATATTATATAAATACTGAAGAATAAGTGCTACGCCCGTTGCTCCTCCACTTAGCAATTGTGCATTAACTAAAAATAAGTTAACGCCAAGAGATGCTATAATGCAGCCTACAAAAATAATAATAAAATCTAAAACCATGTGCTTATTGATTGAAATATTACTAAACATTCTAAACTCCTTAAAATTATAACTAAATCTACACAAACTGATTATATATTAAATAAGCCAATATGTTAATATCATTTATTTATTTTGCTAATTTAATAAAAATGTAATTTTTATAATTAGTAAAATGTCACAATATAAGATATTATAAGTATAGGATAGAATAAATCAAGGGGTGTTTTATAATATGTTTAATGTTTTAGTAGTAGATGACGAAAAAGAGATTAGAGATGCCATTGACATATATTTAAGAGGAGAAGGAATGAAAGTCTTTAAGGCGAAAGATGGTATAGAGGCTTTAGAAGTCCTTGATAGAGAAAAGATACATTTAATAGTATTAGATATAATGATGCCAAGGATGGATGGAATAAAGACTTGTTTAAAAATAAGAGAAAAAAGAAATCTACCAATAATTATGTTATCTGCAAAAGGTGAAGATAGCGATAAGATATTAGGCTTAAATGTTGGAGCAGATGATTACATAGCAAAACCTTTTAATCACTTAGAGTTAGTTGCTAGAGTAAAGTCTCAATTAAGAAGATATCAGAAGCCATTAGAATTAGAAGGTGAAAGTCCTGATGTAATAGAAGTTAAGGATTTAGTGATTAATAATAAAGAAAAAACAATATTTTTAAGAGGAGATGAAGTAAAGGTTACAGCAACTGAGTTTAAAATACTTCAGCTTCTAGCTTCAAATTTAGGAAAAGTTTTCTCAATTAAAGAAATATATGAAAAGGTTTGGGAAGAGCCGTTCTATAGAAGCGAGAATACTGTAACTGTTCATATAAGAAGAATAAGGGAAAAGATAGAGCTAAATACAAAGGACCCGGAGTATATAAAAGTAGTATGGGGAGTTGGATATAAAATTGAAAGAGAAAATTAAGTGTTATATAACTGGTGTGTGGGGAATCGAAATTCTAATTCTCATTATATCAATAATAGTATTAACTATAGGTTATTATCAAGCTTTTAATGATTCATCAGCAAAATTGGGTGCAAATACTTTTGATGCTTTAATTAATAAAGAGAAGTACATTGAATCAATGATATACCACGATAGTAAAAATATTTCAAAATATATTTATTCAAATTCTAAAAATCTAGAAGATATAAGTGCGATAAAATATGAAAATGAGAATTTGTTAGATAATCCTTATTATAATGATAATATATTTTATGTATTAATTAATAAAGAAACTGGTGAATTTACAACAAATGATATAAATTTATATAATTCTATTAAGCAAGATGACAATAATGTACCTTTATTAGAAGATAATATAAATATATATCTAAAAGAATGGGAGTTAGCTTCTGTTAGATTAGATAATAAAGATAAGTATAACTATTATGTTATGAGTATGTCAGATAAGATAAATTTAAAGCATATAGATAAATATATTGAAATTTATTATAGTAATCCAGATGCATATTCTTATATTATAAAGACTGAATCATTGACAGCTAAAACTTTAATAATAACTACTATTTTGACAATAGTTCTTTTAGTAAAGGTGATATTCAATTCAATTTTTAATAGAAATAACATTCATTTAGAGGTAAAAGTATTGGAGAGATTATTTTTTGTGCTAAAGTATGGATACAGATATAAAAATACAAGGAGTAAGATACTTATATCATTTGGAGGAGCTGTAGCTGTAATTTTGGTGTATTTATATCTAGTTGCAGGAATAAGAAATCAAAACTTACTCGTAACATTTTTAACGAGGTATCCATTTAAAGGTACTTTAATATTAGTACTAATTCCTTTGGGATGTGTAATATATTCATTAAAAAAGAGTTTAGATATTACTATAATTAATGATGGATTAAAGAAGATAAATTCTGGCGATTTAGAGCATAAACTTGGTAATATTGGTGAAAGAGAAGTTAAAGAATTAGTAGATAATATAAATAAAATAAAAGAAGGCTATAAAATAGCATTAAATGAGCAAATAAGAAATGAAAAGTTAAAAACGGAATTAATATCCAATGTTTCACATGACTTAAAGACTCCACTTACATCTATTATAAACTATGTAAATATATTGAATGAGCCCAATATAACTGAGGAAGAGAGAAAGGACTATTTAAAAATATTAGATAGAAATTCAAAAAGATTAAAAAGCTTAATTGATGATTTATTTGAAGCTTCAAAATTAAATAGTGGAAAAATGAAGATAGAAAAAGAGCCATTAGATATAGTGTCTTTGGTCTATCAAGGGATAGGAGAGTATTCAAGTCTTTATGAAGAAAAAAATATAGAGTTTAAAGTTAATTCAAATGAAGAAGAGGTTATTGCAGATTTAGATGGGAAATTAATGTCTAGAGTTTTTGAGAACTTAATAGTCAATGCACTTAAATATTCTTTAAGTGATACTAGAGTATATGTAGATATTATTGAAAAAGAAAATTCAGTTGAGACTTCCTTTAAAAATATCTCTAACTATGAATTAGACTTTAATACTGAAGATATTTTTGAAAGATTTACTAGAGCTGATAAGTCTAGAAATTCCTCTGTAGAAGGTTCGGGAATGGGGCTTGCAATTACTAAAAGTATAATAGAGCTTCATAGTGGAACTATAAAAATTGAAGTAGAGGGAGATATGTTTAAAATATATTTAATTATACCTAAGAAATGATATGCTATAATTAGGAAGAAATAATAAAGATAATTAAGGAGTGAGAGTATGGCAGTTTTATTTGTAGAATATCCAAGATGTACAACATGTAGAAAGGCTAAGAAATACTTAGAAGAAAATAATATTGAATTTATAGATAGGCATATAGCAGAAGAGAATCCTACAAAAGATGAATTGAAGGAGTGGATTAAAAAGAGTGGATTACCAATAAATAAATTCTTTAACACTTCAGGAGTTCTTTATAGAGAAATGCAATTAAAAGATAAAGTTAAAACTTTACCTGAAGATGAGCTTCTAGATATCTTAGCTACTAATGGAATGTTAGTAAAGAGACCAATCGTTGTAAAGGAAGACACTGTATTGGTAGGATTTAAAGAAGAGGAATGGAATGAAAAAATAAAATAACTATTATTTTTGAAACTTAAGTTTTAAAAAAGAATTAATATTATTTGACAGTTGATGAAAAAAGGAGGTATTAAAAGAGATATCTCCTTTTTGCTCGTTATTATAGAAATCTGAACTTTTACAAGAATAGAAAAGATAACTATAATGTATCTATATGTTGTATATTTCTATATAAAGATAAAAAATATATACTATATGTAGTGGAAGGGGAAAAACATGAATTTGTTGAATATTTGCAGAGATGCTTTAATTGGGATAAATAAGAGAGAAGAGATATATACTGAAGAAAAGCTCTTAGGAGCTTTAAATCATATAATAAGACCTAATATGAGTTATGACGAGGTAAGAGATTCTATTATACAGATTTCATTAGAATTAACTACAGATACTGAACCAGAGTGGCAGAAGGTTTCAGAAAAGTTATATGCATATAAACTATATGATGAGGTCAGGAGAAATAGGAAACTAGGCGCAGATGATGAGTTATATGGAAATCTGTATGGATTTATAGAAGAATTAACTAATAAAGGTTTATATGGAAAGTATATATTAGAAAACTATAGTAAAGATGAGATTTTTGAATTAGAAAAAGAACTTAAGCCAGAGAGAGATTTATTGTTTACTTATAGTGGTATTAATCTTTTGGCAAAGAGATATTTAATTCAAGATTATGATAGAAGCAAGTTAGAATTGCCACAACAAATGTTTATGGGGATAGCTATGCATCTTGCCCTACCAGAGAAAAAAGAGAATAGAGTAGGTTGGGCTAAGAGATTTTATGACGTATTAAGTTCACTAAAAGCTACTATGGCTACACCAACTATGTCAAATGCAAGAAAGCCATTCTATCAATTAAGTTCTTGCTTTATAGATACAGTAGAGGATAGCTTAAAAGGAATATACAAATCACTAGATAACTTTGCTGAAGTATCTAAGTTTGGTGGCGGAATGGGAATATATATAGGAAAAGTTAGAGCTTTAGAATCACCTATAAGAGGCTTTAAAGGAGCTTCAGGAGGGGTAATACCTTGGATTAAGCTATTTAATGATACAGCAATTGCAGTTGATCAACTAGGTGTGAGAAATGGATCAGTTGCTATATGGTTAGACGCTTGGCATAAAGATTTACCGGAATTTTTACAACTAAAAACAAATAATGGTGACGATAGAAAGAAGGCACATGATGTTTTCCCAGGGTTATGTTATCCAGATTTGTTCTGGAGGTTAGCAGAAAAAGATATAGATGCTAATTGGTATATGATGTGCCCACACGAAATTAGATTAGCTAAGGGGTATTCTCTAGAAGATTTCTATGGAGAAGAGTGGGAAAAAAGGTATTATGATTGTGTTCAAGATGAAAAGATAAGCAAGAGGGTTATGCCTGTTAAAGATATAGTAAGATTAATAATTAAGAGTGCGGCTGAAACAGGAACACCATTTGCTTTTTATAGAGATACAGTAAATAAGATGAATCCTAATAAGCACAAAGGAATGATTTATTCATCAAATCTTTGCACTGAGATTATGCAAAATATGAGTCCTATGGATATACAAAAAACAGAAATTGTAGATGAGAATGGAGATACTGTTATAGTAGAAAAAACTAAGGCAGGGGATTTTGTAGTTTGTAATTTATCTTCAGTAGTTTTAGGAAATGTAGAAGTTAAGAATGATGAGGAACTTGGATATGTTGTAGAAACTCAAATAAGAGCTATGGATAATGTAATAGACTTAAATTATTATTCAGTTCCATTTGCAGAGGTTACAAACAAAAAATATAGAGCGATAGGCCTTGGAACAAGTGGATATCATCATATGCTAGCAAATAATTTAATTCACTGGACTGCAGATGAACATAAGGATTTTGCAGATGATGTATATGAGAGAATAAATTATCATGCTATAAAGGCTAGTATGAACATAGCTAAAGAAAAGGGAAGATATTCATGCTTCGAAGGATCCGATTGGCAAACTGGAGAATATTTTAAGCTTAGAGGATATGATTCAGAGAAATGGAATGAACTTAGAGAAGAAGTATTAAGATATGGACTTAGAAATGGATATTTAATCGCAGTAGCTCCAAACGGTTCAACAGCAACGATTGCGGGAACATCAGAAGGTATAGATCCAGTAATGTCTAGATTTTGGCTAGAAGAAAAAAAGGGAAGTATAATACCAAAGACAGCACCTAACTTAAATGAAGAAAATTATTGGTATTATAATTCTGCCTATAATATAGATCAAAAGTGGTGTGTTCAAATTAATGGAATAAGACAAAGACATATAGATCAAGGTCAATCATTTAATTTATATATAACTACAAATTATACTATGCGACAAATTATGAATTTATATATAGAAGCATGTAAGTCAGGAGTAAAATCAATTTATTATGTAAGATCAAAATCATTAACAGTTAGTGATTGTGAAAGTTGTTCAGCATAGTAATAAGTAGACTATAAAAACATTTGGGAGGAAAGATATGTTGGTTAATAAGAAACCTCTTTTTAATGAATTTGGGGATATAGAAATATCAAAAAAGAGAATGATAAATGGGAATACGACTAATTTGAATGATTTTAATAATATGAAATACAAATGGGTTTCAGATTGGTATAGGCAGGCTATGAATAACTTCTGGATTCCAGAAGAAATAAATCTATCTCAGGATTTAAAGGATTATAATAAATTAACTAAGGAAGAAAGAACAGCATATGATAAAATTCTTTCATTCCTAATATTCCTAGACTCAATTCAAACAGCAAATTTATCAAATATAAATAGTTATATAACAGCTAGTGAAGTTAATTTATGTTTAACAATTCAAGCGTTCCAAGAGGCAGTTCATTCACAAAGCTATAGCTACATGCTAGATACTATTTGCTCACCTGAAAAGAGAAACGAAATATTATATCAATGGAAAGATGACAAAATCCTATTAGATAGAAATAAGTTTATAGGAGATCTTTATAACAACTTTTTGAATGATCCTACGGAAAGAAATTTAGTTAAAACTTTAATGGCGAACTATATATTAGAAGGAATATATTTCTATTCAGGATTTATGTTTTTCTATAACCTTGAAAGAAATGGAAAGATGCCAGGATCTGCTCAAGAAATAAGATATATAAATAGAGATGAAAATACTCATCTATGGTTATTTAGAAACATATTAAAGGAATTACAAGTAGAAGAGCCAGAAATTTTTACAGAAGATTTGAAAGAAGAATTAAAAGAAATGATGAAAATAGCAGTAAATCATGAAATTTCATGGGGACATTATGTTATTGGAGACAGTATTCAAGGGATAAACAAGAACTTAATAACTGATTATATAAAATATTTAGGAAACATAAGAATGAGAGCAATAGGACTAGATGAAATATATGAAAAACATACAGCTAATCCAGCAGCTTGGGTAGATATTTTATCAGATGCGAACTCTGTAAAAACTGATTTCTTTGAAGCTAAATCAACTGCTTATGCCAAGGCAGGAGCATTAATAGATGATTTATAAGATTAATGTTTAGAATTTAGTTTGAATATAAGTAAATAACAGTATAAGATTAAATTGAAAATTATAAAAAGGGAGTTTTTCAAAGGTATTAAATTTGACAATAAACTCCTTTTTTATTAGTAAATACAATTTTGTTTCAAAAAAATGTAAAAGTTTTTGTAGAAAATATATTTACATATAAAATATATAGATAAAATACACGATTTGAATATAAATAGAGATAGAAAATTATAAAAATTACGTTTATTTATGTTAACATAAATAAAAAATATGTTATAATACATAATAGTTGTGATAAAAAATATATTTTTAAAATCTATTAAATTTCAATACTATTTGAATTTATAGCTATTATTTAAGGAGGAATCTCAACAATGAAAAAAGGTATAGCTGCATCTAAGGGATATGCAATAGGAAAAGTATTTTTACAAGAACACGAAGAGATAGTAATAACAGATGCTAAGGTTTCAGATGTAGAGGCTGAAAAAGAAGTTCTAAATAAGGCTTTAGAGCAAGCAAAAGTTCAATTAGCTGCAATAAGAGATAAAGCTTTAGCGGAAATAGGAGAACATGAAGCTCAAGTTTTTGAAGCCCACCTAACTTTATTAGATGACCCTGAATTTACAGGCGGAATGTTATTAGAAATTGAGTCAACTAGCGTGAATGCTCTTAAGGCTGTTGAAAATGTTACTAACACTTTCGTAATGATATTCGATTCAATGGAAGATGAATACATGAAAGAAAGAGCTGCTGACATAAAAGACGTTTCTAAGAGAATTATTTCTAACTTAGCTGGTAAGGGCGGAGATGCTTTTGCTATTACAGAAGCAAATACAGTAGTTGTAGCTCATGATTTAACTCCATCAGATACAGCACAATTAGATAGAAGTAAGGTAGTTGGTTTCTTAACTAACATCGGAGGAAGAACTTCTCACTCAGCTATCATGGCTAGAACATTAGAAATTCCTGCTATAGTTGGATTAAAAGATATAACTACTTCAGTTAAAAATGGAGATATGGTTATAGTTGATGGTATCGAAGGTGTATGTATAATAAACCCAGAACAATCAGTTATAGATGAATATACTGCAAAGAGAGAAAAATTCTTAGCAGAACAAGAAGAATTAAAGAAATTAATATCTGTTAAAACAGTTACTAAATCAGGAAGAAGAGTTGAAGTTTGTGGAAATATCGGATCACCAGCAGATGCTGAAGCAGTAGTTGCTAACGGTGGAGATGGTGTTGGATTATTCAGAACTGAGTTCTTATATATGGATAGAGATTCTGCTCCAACAGAAGAAGAGCAATTCGAAGCATATAAGAAGGTTCTTGAAATAATGGATGGAAAGCAAGTTGTTATTAGAACACTAGATATCGGTGGAGATAAGACACTTCCATACTTACCATTACCACAAGAAATGAACCCATTCTTAGGTTATAGAGCAATTAGATTATGTTTAGATAGAAAAGATATATTCAAAGTTCAAATAAGAGCATTACTTAGAGCTTCTGTATATGGAAACCTTGCAGTTATGTTCCCAATGATTTCGGGCTTAGAAGAATTCCAAGCAGCAAAAGAATTCGTTGATGAATGTAAGGCTGAATTAAAGGCAGAAGGAAAAGAATACTCAGAAAAAATCCAATGGGGTATAATGGTAGAAATACCTGCTGCTGCTGTATATGCTGATGAATTAGCTAAGCACGTAGATTTCTTCTCAATTGGAACTAACGATTTAATTCAATATACATTAGCTGCAGACAGAATGAGTGAAAAGGTATCATACCTTTACAACCCAATGCACCCAGCTGTATTAAGATTAATAAAAATGACTATAGATGGAGCTCACAAGCATGGTAAGTGGGTTGGAATGTGTGGAGAAATGGCAGGAGACGAAACTGCAATCCCAACATTAGTTGAATATGGTCTAGATGAATTCTCAATGAGTGCTACATCAATATTAACAGCTAAGAAAATAATATTAGAACAAGAATAATCAAAATAATTAAAAGTCGCATACTATTAATGCGACTTTTTATTTTTTGGCAAAAATTATATAATTATATAAATAAGGTGGTGAAAAAAATGAAAAAAACAATAGAAATGTTTATTGCATTTTTCAAAATAGGAGCTTTTACCTTTGGTGGAGGTTATGCTATGATTCCGTTAATTGAAGAAGAAGTAGTTAACAACAAAAAATGGATAGGAAAAGATGAATTTATGGATATATTAGTAGTGTCTCAAAGCTTACCTGGAGCATTAGCTGTAAATTGCTCTATATTTTTAGGCTATAAAATTGCAGGATTATTTGGTGCAATTATGGCATTATTAGCAGTAATTCTACCATCTTTTATAATAATTTTACTGATAGCAGCCTTCTTCATGCAATTTAGAAATAATTATTATGTTAATGCAGCTTTCATGGGAATAAATGCTGCAGTACCATTATTAGTCTTAGTAGGAGCAATTAGTTTAGGTAAAGGGCTAGATAAAAATATAAGAACTGGTTTGACAATTGTAATAGCATTAATAGCATTAGTATTTTTTGATATACACCCAATTATAGTAATAATTATATCGGCTATATATGGAGTAATATTCTTGAGAAAGAAGGTGCAGTAGTTGGACTTATTAATAAGATTATTTATAGCTTTTCTTAAGATAGGAACATTTAGCTTTGGTGGTGGTTATGCTATGCTACCATTCATTCAAAGGGAAATTGTAGATAAAAATAATTGGATTGATATAAATGAGTTTATGGATATTATAGGAATATCTCAAATGACTCCAGGACCAATTGCTATAAATTCTGCAACTTTTGTTGGATATAAGGTTTGGGGAATATTAGGGAGCGTAATGTCTACATTAGGAGTTATATTTACTTCTTTTATATTAGTGTCAATAATAAGTAAAATGTTAGAAAAATTTAAGGAGTCTTCTATAATTAAAGCAGCGCTACTAGGAATGAGACCAGTATTAATAGCTTTAATAATTAAAGCATTTATAGATTTAGCAAAAGAGTCCTATTTAGACTTAAAGAGTTTAATAATAGCTTCGATAATAGGAGTAGTACTATTAAGTAAAAAGGTTCATCCGATTATGGTTATAGTAATTGCCGCTATAATAGGATTAGTATTTTATATTTAACCTTTACTTTGAATTTATGTGTTTTATGAGGGAAGAAAATGAATAATAAGAGATATGAAAAAGCACTTTACTTATATAATAATGGAAGAATAGAAAAAGCTATTGATATATGTGAAAAAGAAATATCTAGAGATTTATCAAATTCAAAAGTCCTTAATTTAAAAGGGCTTCTTTTGTATTTAAAAGGTAATTTAGAAGAGGCTGTAGCCTTATGGAAGATAAATAAGGATTATAATAATGATGATATAGCAAGTTCATATTTAAAAGATGTTCAAAGTGACTTAGATAAAATGGAATTATATAGGGAAGCGGTAGAATTAATTGAAAATCTAGCTATAGGTGAAGCGATAGATATATTAGAGAGTTGTATGAAGAGTGATTTTAATTCTATTAATGTTAATAACGCATTAGCAGTTTGTTATTTTAGAAAAGGCGATAATGATAAAGTTAAAGAACATCTAGAGAAAGTATTTAGATTAGACAGAAATAATGAAAAGGCAAAGAGAGTTAATAAAAAATTAGATAGTCTATATAAATATAAAAATAGAAAAGAGACATTATTAAAAATCACTTTGACAACTTTTGTAATAGCAATTATAACAGGAGCTATCTTATTAAAAAGAGAAGATAAAATTAATTTAAATTTAGAACCAGAAGGTACACAATCTAATAGCAATTATATAGAGGAAAATGAGGAAAATCTAAATAATCAAAATAATAAAGTTATAGATGAAAATCAGAACACGGAGAATGTAGAAATAAAAGTGTTAAGTAATGAAGAGATAAGAGGAATTTATATTAGTGCAACTGAATATTATGAAGAAAGAAGATATGAGGAAGCAATAGATTTACTAGAAGAAACAATAAACAAGTCAAGTAATAACCATTTAGATGATGATATTCTTTTCTTATTGGCCGCATCATATGAATCATATGGAAACATAAGTAAAGCTATTGAGAAGTTTGACAAATATATATTAAATTATGGCGAAGGTAGCTACATACAAGAATCATATTATAGAGCTGCTTTGCTTTATAAAGATTTAGATATTATAAAAAGTAAGGAGTATGCTAATAAAATTTTAATAAATTACCCAAACTCTATATATAATAATAGTTATGTTCAAGAAATAATTAATCTATAGGAGGGTGAAATGATAAAGATAATTAAAAATATTAAAATTTATGCTCCAGAGTATTTGGGAGAGAAGGATTTAGTTATATCTTCAAATAAGATTGAAGGAATATATGATACTATTGAGATACCAGAGAATTTCATAGAAATAGAAGTTATAGATGGAAGAGGGAAATTACTTTTTCCAGGATTTATAGATAATCATGTTCATATTAATGGTGCTGGTGGAGAAGGTGGATTTAAAATGAGAACTCCAGAAATAATGTTATCAGATTTAACAACAGCAGGAATTACTACTGTTGTTGGATGTATAGGAACAGATGGAGTTTGTAGAGATATGGCTAGTTTAATAGCAAAGACTAAAGCTTTAGAGGAAGAAGGAATAACAACTTACTGTTATACTGGATCTTATGAGATTCCTGTAAAAACACTAACAGGATCAATAAAGAAGGATATTATGCTAATAGATAAGGTTATAGGAGTAGGTGAAATAGCTATATCAGATACTAGAAGTTCTCAAGCAACATATGATGAACTAGTTCAGGCTATAGCTCAATCAAGAGTAGGTGGATTATTATCTGGAAAATCAGGAATAGTAAATATCCATTTAGGAGATGGAACAAGAAGACTAGGATATTTATTCAGATTAGCAGATGAAACAGAACTTCCAATAACTCAAATATTGCCAACTCACATAAATAGAAATGGAGAGTTATTTAAATCTGGTGAAGAGTATATTAATAAAGGTGGATATATAGATTTCACAACAAGTACTCCAGTGGATCAATTAGCACCAGGAGAATTAAGAGCAAGTGAAGCACTAAGTATATTAATAAAAAATAATTCTAATGTTGATAATGTTACATTTTCATCAGATGGTAATGGTAGTATGCCAATCTTCGATGATAAAGGAAGATTAATAAAAATAGGAATTTGCTCTGTTGCAAGTCTTTATGAAGAAGTTAAAGAGTGTATAAAGACTTATAACATTCCAATAGAGGAAGCACTTAAAGTTATAACCTCGAATGTCGCAAAGGTATTAAAACTAAAGAATAAAGGTTCGATACAAATCGGAAAAGACGCTGATTTAGTTTTAGTAGACGAAAGTACTTTAGAAATAGAAACAGTTATAGCTATGGGAAAATTGATGGTTAAAGACGGCGAAGCCATTATAAAAGGAACTTTTGAAGAGTAAAATAAAAGGAAGAAATTAAAAAATTTCTTCCTCGATTTTATCTAGTAATTTGTATTAAAAAATAAATGTTGCCCAATAGCTTTAGAATCCTTTTTTTCAATATCCTGCATCCACGAACATGTAGCTATAGCAGGATTATAGAAAAATAAAGCTTCATTAGTTGGGTCATTCCCATCGATAGCATCATATACAGCGTTATAGCAATCTTCTGTTGGACTAACATTAATTTCACCATTTATTACGCAAGAAAATGCTTGTGGCTGTAATATAACTTCCTTAATACTATTTGGAAAACCAGGGCTCAAAACTCTATTTAAAATAACAGATGCAACTGCAATCTTACCCTCGTAGGGCTCACCCTTACTTTCAGCATAGACTATTTTTGCCATTAAATCTAAATCTTCTTTAGTTAAATAAATTAGTTTATCATTGTGACTAAAAACTTGAATAGCTTCTTCGCTAGGTTTATTTATTAATGTAACATTCAATTCTTCATTTAAGTTATTCTTCCTCATTTCTATAGTATTGTGGCTATAAGCCAATACTTTAATGTTTGCTGAAAATAAAAGGGCTATTAATAAAATAGATGTTTTTCTTAAATATTTCATAAATAACCTCCTTTTGGATAATTTATAATCCAAAAATTATTATTACCAAAAGAAAAAAAATAATACTAAAATTTATTTAATTTACTTTCATAGCTACTATAAGCATTTAATGAATCATCTCTTTTGGAAGTAGAATTCTTATAATTCTTATTAATTTCATTGGATAATTTATCTGTATCAGATGCTGTTTTTTCATATATAACAGCCTCTTTAATAGACTTTAGATAAGCAGAATAAGAATTTAAATATTCATCTAAAGATTCATAAATATCCATACATCCCTCAGGAATAGACATTAAAGCAACTTTTTCTTTGAGGCTATCGTAAAGTTCTTCTTTTTTATATATGTCATCTATAATTACTTGTAAATCTCTTTTATCCTCTCTAACCTTATTTATAGCGATAGATAGATCTTCATTCAAATACAAAATATCTTCTTTGAATCCTGTCAGTATGTTTATAAAATCTCTTGTCTGAGTATCTTTAAATTCCGAATATCTTTTTATTTTTAGCAAAGTATTAATATAATTACTAAAGTTGTTAAAGTAATCTAAAGTGCTTTCAGTAAATTTAATATTAATTTTGTTACCCTCTAATTCTGAATAATGCATTATACAGGTTTCCTTTAATACATTAAACTTATCTAAATCATCAATATTCTTAATCCCCTCAGGATTATTTAAAGTTGAAAGGCTATAATCATATAGTGAAATGGTAGAATTTAATGCAGAGTTTAAATTAGCTTTAGTTAAAGAAATATCTGGAGAAGTTTCTTCAACATCTGACACAGAGATAAGAGTTTTATTCAAATTATTTAAGCCATTAGATAAAAGCTCTTTTGTAATATCTGTGTCTATAGTTAGATCTTTTATGCCGTTAGGAAGAGTTGAATTAATTTCATTCAATTCCTCAGCAGCATTTTTCAAATATCTTTTAGTTCTATTTTCTTTTGAGTTATATGTTAAAAAAAATATAGAGAATAGCAATAAAAAAAGTACAGTTAAAGAAGCTATTGTAGCACCTTTATTCTCCTTAAAATAAGTTAAAGGATTTTTATTCATAAATTCATCACCCCATATTTATCTTTACATAAATTTATATTATAGAAAGTCTTAAAATATTATTAAAAATATTAAAAAAACTAAAGTCATATACTAAGATTTTAGTAATTGGTGTATAATTATAATATATGAAGAGTTGGGGGTACCCTTTAATGGAAGAGATTTATACATTTTTGGTTAACACAGTAAAAAACATATCTATATCATCGATTTTAGATATTATAGTAGTTGCATATATATTTTATAAAGGATATTCATTAATTAAAGAAACTAGAGCAGAACAACTTTTAAAAGGTATCATATTAATGATTATACTTATACCAATAAGTTATTTTTTAAAGTTAGAAATGCTTAACTTTATTTTAAATAAGACTCTTACTATAGGTTTATTATCAATAGTTATTATATTTCAACCAGAAATAAGAAGAGGATTAGAACATATAGGAAGAAGTGCCTTTGAAGAATTACACAAGATACAAGATGAAGAAAAGAGAAATATAACAGTTAATGAAATAGTCAATGCAGTTGGTAATTTAGCGGAATCAAAAACAGGAGCACTAATTGTAGTTGAACAAAGAACTAGACTAGGAGATATATTAAATTCAGGTACTATTTTAGATGCAAATGTTACTTCAAACTTGCTTGAAAATATATTTGTTGTTAATACTCCCCTGCATGATGGAGCGACTATAATAAGAAAAGATAGAATATTAGCTTCAGGATGTGTATTACCATTAACAAATAATAATACAATTAATAAAAAACTTGGAACAAGACATAGAGCAGCTATAGGAGTTTCAGAAATATCAGATGCTATAGTCTTAATTGTATCAGAAGAAACAGGAGTAGTATCTCTAGCAATCAATGGTAAATTAACGAGGAATTATGATAAAGAAAAGCTAAGAATTATTTTGCTGAAGATGTTAGCACATAGTGAAAAGAAAAATGTTAAATCAGCTGGGGAGAAGGTGAAGGCATGGATAAGAAGGAAAAAAATAAAATAGTAGTACCTATTATATGCCTTTTATTATCAATAGGATTATGGGTGTATGTTACTAATGTTGAAAATAAAATAAGAACTACGGAGATAAGTAAAGTACCAGTTGAATTAGTAAATTTAGATGCTTTGTCTTCATCTAAGTTAGCATTAACTCCAAATCAAGAGTTCTATGTAAGTTTGAAAATAGAAGGTAATACCAATGATATTAATAAAATAAAGAAAAGTGATTTTAAGGTTCAAGTAGATTTAAGTGAATATGCTTGGAAAAAAGGAGAAAATAAAGTTCCTGTATCAATTGTAGATTACCCTATTACTGTTAGTGTAAGAAATACAAATAGTTTAGCTATTTCCATAAATATTGAAGATATGATTGAAAAAACTATGTCTATTACATCGAATATTAACATTACAGCTAAATCAGGATATTATGCGTCAAGTCCAACTATAACACCATCTGAAGTAAAGGTAACGGGTGCAGAATCTGTTGTAAATAATGTATCGAAGCTAATTATAACAGATAGTAAAGAAGCTGTTTATGAAGATGTTATACAGGACTATGAAATTAAGCCTGTTGATGAAAGTGGAAAGGAAGTAATGGATGTTAATCTTTCTTCTGAAACTGCTAGAGTAGAGATTAAAGTTAGTAAAGGAAAATCAGTACCTGTAAATATAGCCACTACTGGTCAATTACCAAGTGGAATTAAATTGAAATCTATTGACAGTAGTAGATCTTTTGTTGAAGTATTGGGTCCAAAAGAGATTCTAGATTCAATAGATGAGGTGACAACTAATCCAATAGATTTATCAACTATTACAGGAAATAAAGATATGAATTTGCATTTAGTATTACCAGAAGGAGTAAGGGTATCTCAAGGAGAAGAATTATTAACTGCGAGAGTTAATGTTATCTCTATTACAACTAAGGAGTTTAGTATTAAGCTAAATATGTCCGGAGCTACTGAAGGAATAGAAGTACTTCCTAATAAGGAAATTATTAAAGTAGTTATAAAGGGATATCAAGATGAATTAGAAAATGTAACAGAAGATAATATAGTATCATCATTAGATATCAGTGGTTACAAAGAAGAGGGAATTTTTGATGTAGTTCCAAAAGTAACATTAAAAAACCTGAATGAAAATTTCTCGATAGAATCAGTAGAAAGTGTAAAACTTACGGTTTCAAAAGAAATAGCACAAGGTAATGACGATAATAATAGATAATGACATAAATATTAGAGTAATGAATTTGATTTGAAGTCAATTCTAAAAAAGTGGTATAGGTTATATTATCTAAGCTTCATATAAAAGATGCTAAGATTAATATAATATATACCATATTTTTTTTTATTAATGTATGTTAAAATAAGAAATTGTGAAATAATAAAAATATCTTTATAAGTAAAGTAATACTTAGAGAGGAGAAGATAAAGTGGCAATTAGAGTTAATAATATAGCCTTAAGTATAGATGAAGATAAAAGCTTGTTAATAAATAAAGTTTCAAAGAAATTAAGAATTCCTATGGAACAAATAAAGAGTTTAAAGATAATAAAGGAAAGTTTAGATGCTAGGAAGAAAAATGATATTAAATATGTATATTGTGTAGATATTGAACATGATAACGAAGAAAAGTTAATAAAGAAGCTTAAAGATAAGGATATAAGACTAGAGGTTCCAACGTATAACGCTGAGATTGAATTTGGAGAAAAGGAACTTAATAGCAGACCGGTAGTAGTAGGATTTGGGCCTGCAGGAATCTTTGCAGCACTTTTGTTGGCAGAAAAGGGATATAAACCTATAGTCATAGAACGTGGAGAAGATGTGGATAAAAGAACAGAGACTGTTAATAAGTTTTGGGAAACTGGAAAATTAAACACAGAATCAAATGTTCAATTTGGTGAAGGTGGTGCAGGTGCATTCTCAGATGGAAAATTAACTACTAGAATTAAAGATAATAGATGTGATTATGTTTTAAGAGAGTTGGTTAAGGCTGGAGCACCAGAAGAAATAACCTATATAGCAAAACCACATGTAGGAACTGATCTTTTAAAGGGAGTCGTAAAAAATATAAGAGAAAAAATAAAGTCTTTAGGAGGAGAAGTTCTATTTTCATCTAAATTAGAAGAAATAATAACTGAAGATGAGAAAATTAAATCAATTATAGTAAATGGTAAAGAAATGCCATGTGAAAATTTAATTCTAGCAATAGGACATAGCTCAAGGGATACATATGAAATGTTAGATAAAGTTGGTGTGTTTATGGAGCCTAAGGCTTTTGCTATAGGAGTAAGAATAGAACATCCACAAGAAGTTATAAATAAGAGTCAATACGGAGATATGTATAAAAACCCAAGACTGAAAGCGGCAGAATATAGATTAACATATCAAAGTGAAAAATTGAAAAGAGCAGTTTACTCATTTTGTATGTGTCCAGGGGGAGTAGTAGTAGCAGCAGCATCAGAAAATGAAAGATTAGTATCTAATGGTATGAGTTATCATGCTAGAGATTTAGAAAATGCAAATTCAGCGCTAGTAGTTACAGTATCTCCAGATGATTTTGAAGGAACATCTCCATTAAGGGGAATGGAATTTCAAAGATATTATGAAAATTTAGCATATAAGTTAGGTGGAGGAAGTTATAAGGCACCAGTACAATTGCTAGGGGATTTTATGGAAGATAGGATTAGTACAAAATTTGGTAGTGTTACACCAAGTTATACAGCTGGATATGTATTCGAAGATTTGAGAAAGTGTTTACCACCATATGTAATAGAAGCATTAAAGGAAGCGGTTGTTGATTTTGATAGAAAAATTAAGGGTTACGGTAACTATGACTCAATTTTAACAGGTATAGAAACAAGAACATCAGCACCAGTTAGAATAAATAGGAATGAAAACTTGCAAAGTATATCTATTAAAGGTTTGTACCCAGCTGGTGAGGGAGCTGGATTCGCTGGAGGAATAATTTCGGCAGCGGTTGATGGAATTAAGGTTGCAGAGAAAATAATAAATGAATTTAGACCAATAAAATAAAAATATGAGAAAATTCTGAAAATTAGCGTTTTCAGAATTTTTTTTGTTAGAATATAAAGTAAGAAAAGTAAATTATATAAATAAATGACAAATTTTTAACAATTAAATTTATTAAATTGGCATGGGGAGTATAAATCAACTATATGTGTAAGAGGTGTTATAATGAGTAAAAATTTTGATGATCTATTGCTAAAAGCTAATGAGATTTCTAATAAGAAGGTTGCAGTTGCAGTTGCCCAAGACGAACCAGTATTAGAAGCTATCAAGTTAGCTAAGGAAAAGGGTATTGCAGATGCAATATTAGTAGGGGATGAAGAAGAAATTAGAAAAATAGCAGAAAAAATAGGTATGAATCTTTCAGATTATGAAGTGATTAATGAAACAAATATAACAAAAGCTTCATTAGAGGCTATTAGATTAGTTTCAACTGGAAAAGCAGATATGGTTATGAAAGGATTAGTAGATACTGCTACATTTTTAAGAAGTGTACTTAATAAAGAAGTAGGATTGAGAACAGGGAAACTTATGTCTCATGTTTCAGTATTTGAAATAGAAGGAATAGATAGATTAATTCTATTAACAGATGCAGCATTTAATACTTATCCAGATTTGAAAGGAAAGGTTCAAATTATAAATAATGCAGTAGGAGTTGCTAATGCCTGCGGGATAGATATGCCAAAAGTAGCAGCTGTCTGTGCAGTAGAGGTTGTAAATCCAGATATGCCAGCAACTGTGGATGCAGCTCTATTAGCAAAGATGAATGATAGAGGGCAAATAAAAGATTGTATTGTAGATGGGCCTTTAGCACTTGATAATGCATTATCAGTAGAAGCTGCACATCATAAAGGAATAACAGGAAAAGTAGCAGGAAAAGCAGATATAATATTACTTCCTAATATAGAATCAGCAAACGTTATGTATAAAACTTTAACTTATGCATCTAAAACAAGAAATGGTGGACTTTTAGTAGGGACTTCAGCGCCAGTAATACTAACATCAAGAGCAGATAGTTTTGAAACAAAAGTAAATTCAATTGCATTAGCTGCATTAGTTGCTGAAGCAAAAAAATAATATTATTGGGGGAGATTTTATGTCAGATAATCTATTAATAATTAATCCAGGATCAACATCAACAAAAATTGGGGTTTTTAAAGGGGAAAAAGAATTATTTCAAGAGACTTTAAGACATTCATCAGAAGAAATAGCAAAGTATGAGACTATATTTGCTCAGATGGATTTTAGAAAAGATATAATATTAAATGTACTGAAAGAAAAGAATTTTGATTTAAATTCATTAGTAGCAGTAGTAGGAAGAGGCGGAATGCTAAAACCTATGGAAAGTGGAACATACATGGTCAATGATAAAATGCTTGAAGACTTAAAAATTGGGGTACAAGGACAGCATGCTTCAAATTTAGGTGGAATGCTAGCAAATAAAATAGCTGGAGAATTAAATATTCCTGCTTTTATAGTTGATCCTGTTGTTGTAGATGAACTTGATGATGTAGCTAGAGTATCAGGTGTTCCAGAATTACCAAGAGTAAGTAAATTTCATGCATTAAATCAAAAAGCAGTAGCAAAAAGATATGCAAAAGAAAACGGAGTAAAATATACAGATTTAAATATAATTGTGGTCCATATGGGGGGAGGAGTTTCAGTAGGAGCTCATAAAAATGGAAGGGTTATAGATGTTAATAATGCATTAGATGGGGAAGGTCCATTTTCACCAGAGAGAGCAGGCACTGTTCCAGTTGGAGAATTGATTAAAATGTGTTATAGTGGAAAGCTTACAGAAAGAGAAGTTTACAACAAGATTGTTGGAAAAGGTGGCTATGTAGCATATTTAAATACAAATGATGCTAGAGATGTTGAAAAACTTGTGAATGAAGGAGATAAGCAGGCTAACTTATACTTTGATGCTTTTATATATCAAGTTTCAAAAACTGTAGGAGAAATGGCAACTGTTCTAAAAGGAAATGTTGATAGAATCATTCTTACAGGAGGAATAGCCTATTCAGAAAAGGTTATAGAAGAATTAAAGAATAGAATAGGATGGATAGCAGAAATTACAGTTTATCCAGGAGAAGATGAATTATTAGCTTTAGCACAAGGAGCTCTTAGAGTTTTACAAGGAGAAGAGGAAGCTAAAGAATACATTTAATAGGTAATAGGTAATAGGTAATAGTGAATGAGTAATAGTGAATTAGAAAGTTAGGTTTGGTATATGTCTAAATGTTAATATATTTTAAGTTTTGCAAAGCAAAACATTCCTAATTTCTTCACTATTACTTCTTAACTCTTCACTATTTTGCTTTGTAAAATATTATGGTTTTAAAATTACTTTTATGCAATTATCTCTTTTGTTATCAAAAATATCATAAGAATGTTCACCATTATCTAAAGATATTCTATGAGTTATAATATCTCTAGAATCAAATTTACATCCTTAAGTATAGATTCTATTTTTTTAAATGTAGACATTTTAGCATCCATACCAACACAATCAATTACTATATCAGCACCACCCAATGCCTTTATAAACAATTGTTTTCATAAGATACTTTCCAAAATAAAATAAATTTTAATTTTATAATCTTTTAAGTACACGCTTAAATAGATAGTTTGAAAATATAAAATTATGGTAAAATTATTAAAAGGAGGGGATATTTTGATAACTTCAGAAAATATGAGAAATAGGCTAACTATGATATCAGAAATGAAAAATGAAAGTACATTTCAAGTTTTAGAATATGATAATCTACAGGGTGCTATGGACTTAAATACTGCATTACAAATAAATCAAATGAAAGAAGCATCAATTAGATTAAAGCAAGTCAGAATAATTTTAGATGATAGTGCAATTAAAATAGAAGCTGGTTCTTTGAGTTATGTGAAGGGAAATATTGAGATAGTTAATAAAACTGGTGGAATAATTGGGATGGGTAAAAAGTTCTTTTCTAGTAAAGTTACAGGTGAAGCAATGTTTAAACCTATGCTAAAAGGAACAGGAGAAGTATTTCTAGAGTCTAGCTTCGGACATTTTACATTAATTGAATTAGAAGATGAGGAAATAGTAATAGATGATGAGCTATTTTATGCTTGTGAAGAAGGCGTGGAAGTAGAACCAGTAATGCAAAAGAGTGTATCCTCTATGATATTCGGAAAAGAAGGACTATTTCAAACTAGGTTAAGTGGAAGTGGAATAGTAGTTTTAGAGATTCCAGTACCAGAAAAGGAAATACTAAGATGTAAGTTATTTAGAGATGTATTAAAGATAGATGGAAATTTTGCGATTTTAAGAAGTGGAAATATTGAATTTACAGTGGAAAAATCAGGGACAACTCTTATTGGTACTGCACTAAATGGTGAAGGTTTACTTAATGTTTATAGAGGAACTGGAGAAGTTTGGCTTGTTCCAACAGAATCAGTTTACACTAGCTTAAAGCAAAGGGGATTAAATGACTTAAAAGATATTGATGAAGAAATTATAGATGATTGATTACTTTAATCTAATATAGTTGTAAATTGTGAATAGTAAAGATATAATTTTATCTATAATAAGAATGCAAAAGATAATAATAAGAGTTGGGAGTGAGGTATTTGGGTATAGTTGAAAGCAAACTAAAGAATCCAGAACTAGATTTATTTTTTGAGGCAATTTTACAATTAAATAATATAGATGAATGTTATAATTTCTTTGAAGATGTTGCGACTATTAATGAAATAAAGGCATTAGCACAAAGGATGCATGTTGCACAATTGCTTAACGAAAAGAAGGTTTATACGGAAATAGCTGAGAAAACAGGAGCAAGCACAGCGACCATAAGCAGAGTCAATAAATGTTTAAACTATGGGGCTGGAGGCTATGAATTAATTTTAGAGAGATTAAAAAAAATTAAGAAATAATAAAGTTGTAATGTATAAACTATAAATATATACTATTATTGTGATATTATATAACCAATTGAAAAAAGAGAGGTAAAAAAAGTATGAGTAGAATGTTTGGAACAGATGGAGTTAGAGGGATTGCGAATACAGAGTTAACATCTGAAATAGCTTTTGGCTTAGGTAGAGCAGGTGCTTATGTATTAACAGAGGGAACTCATAAACCAAAAATATTAGTTGCTAAAGATACGAGAATATCAGGTGATATGTTGGAAGCTGCTTTAGTATCAGGAATATTATCAGTAGGTGCAGAAGCAGTTATATTAGGCATTGTTCCTACTCCGGCAGTAGCTCATTTAATAAGAGAGTATAATGCTGATGCTGGGATTATGATTTCAGCTTCACATAATCCAGTTGAATATAATGGAATCAAATTTTTTGATAATAAAGGGTATAAATTACCAGATGAATTAGAAGATGAAATACAAAGAGTTATAGAAAGTGGATTTGAAGGAGTTCCAAGCCCAACAGGAAATAATTTAGGAAGATCACATATTGAAGTTGGGGCACTTGATGAATATACTGAATATGCTTTATCAACTATACCTGTAGATTTAAAAGGATTAAAGGTTGCTCTAGACTGTGCAAATGGTGCTTGTTATAAGGCTGCTGTAAATGCTTTTAGAAAATTAGGTGCAGAAGTTTATGTAATAAACGATAATCCAGATGGAACTAACATAAATGAAAAGTGTGGCTCAACTCATCCAGAAGAATTACAAGAATATGTTGTTAGAAAGAAGTGTGATTTAGGTTTTGCTTTTGATGGAGATGCAGATAGATGCTTAGCTGTTGATGAAAAAGGAAACCTTATTAATGGCGACTTTATACTAATGTTATGTGCAAAACATCTTAAAGATTTAGGAAAGTTAAAAGATGATACTTTAGTAGTTACAGTAATGAGTAACTTAGGTTTAGATATTGCTTGCAAAAGAGAAAATATAAAAACTATTAAGACTAAAGTTGGAGATAGATATGTATTAGAAGAGATGGTTAAAGATGGATATGTACTAGGTGGAGAACAATCAGGACATATTATATTCTTAGACTATAATACAACTGGAGACGGATTAGTTACAGCTCTTCAAGTTGCTTCTATTAGAAAGAGAAGCGGAAAAGTTTTAAGTGAACTTTCAGGAATAATGAAAGAATTACCACAAGTATTAGTTAATGCTAAGGTTCCAAACGATAAGAAAAACATATATTTAGAAGATGAAGAAATTATTAATGAGATTAAGAAAATAGAAGAAGCTTTACATGGAGTAGGAAGAGTTTTAATAAGACCTTCAGGAACAGAGCCATTAGTTAGAGTTATGTTAGAAGGCGAAAATCAAGAGGAAATCGATAAGATGGCTCATGGATTAGCTGATTTAATATTAAGTAAAATATAAATAAAGTAAGAGTGAAAAGTTAATAATAAATAATTAAGAGAAAAGCTTAGACTAAGTCTGAGCTTTTTTTTGTAGGAATTTATAAAAATATTACTATATGAATAATTTTTAAGTGATACCCTAAATATTTGATTTAGTTTGGTAGGACTTATACCTTAGAATGAATATGAGAAGATGTTTCATTTATAAATTCCTTTCCTTCAGTATATGAGGAGATAGATATTATATTTTGGCGACTTGGAGCCTGCGACGGAGCAAAGAATATAATATCTATCTCCTTTTTATTAACAAGAATATATTTGACATTGTGGATAAGTATGGTTAATATGTGTATAATAAAAGAAAAATATGAGGTGATAAAATGAATAAAAAAATGCCAGTTTTATTTCTATCTCATGGGAGTCCAATGAACGTAGTTTTAGATAATGAATATACAAGAGCATTAACAAAACTTGGACAAGAGTTAGAAAAGCCAAAGGCAATTATTATAATTTCAGCTCATTGGAAAACTAGAGGAACATATATAACATATAGCAAAAAACCAAGACAAATTTATGATTTTTATGGATTTCCAGAGGAAATATATAATATAAAATATGAACCAACAGGTGGTCAAGAGTATGCTAAGATAATAGTCAATGAATTAAAAGAAGAGGGAGCAGAGCTTACAGACGAATGGGGATTAGATCATGCTGCATGGGGAGTATTGAAATATGTTTATCCAGAGGCTAATATACCTACATTTGAAATAAGCTTAAATGCACAATTGCTAGAAGAGAAGCATTATAGAATAGGTAAAAAGCTATCTAAGTTCAGAGAAGAAGGAATATTAATTATAGGTAGTGGAGATATAGTTCATAATTTAAGATTAGCTGATTATGATACTTATGGAAAACCACATGAATGGGCAGAAGCCTTTGATGATTATATTGTTAATGCAATTAAAAATTATGATCATGAAAAATTAATTAACTATAAAGCTTTGGGTGATATATCAAAGCTGGCAGTTCCAACGGATGAGCATTTCTTGCCAATATTATATGTAGCAGGGGCACAAGAAAAAGACGATAAGGTAGAAGTGATTCATAGAAGTATTCAAAATGCTTCTGTTTCAATGACTTGTATTAAGATAGGATAGATTAGGGATAAAAGTTAATTATTATTTGATTAATTAGAATAGTTCTTATAAAATTTTAATATATATGTCTTATATACGAAGAGATTTATATAAGATGTAAAATAAATGCGAAAATAATTTGCTAAAATTTCTATATAAAATATATAATAAAAATATAAATAGCAAGAAAAAGGTATCGATTTAAAAATAATTACTTGAAATAATTAACAAATTATCAATATTAAGCATTCAAAGCATTAATAAAAAAGCGATTTGTCAAAGTTTTCTTAAAATTATTGACAGTTAAGGAAATGGATAGTAAAATTTTAGCAATACGAAAATTTAATAAGACCGTATGATTATAAATGCAATGAAGGAGACCTTTATTTAGATTAAAAGTTTCAGAGAGTCCATGGCAGGTGTGAATGGATACTTTACTAAGTAATAATCACTCTAGAGCAGTGTCCAGAAAGTACAATGATGTACAAGTAAGCGATAACCGGTAAGCACCGTTAAAGGCAAGGGTTTGTTAGAACCTAGTGATTGTATAAATTAAGGCGGAATTATATACCACCATAATGATTCTCTCATTAAGGGTGGTTTTTTTACACAATTTTTTAAAAAGGGGGCTAAAAATTGGAAAGACATGTATTATCTGTATTAGTTAGGAATTCATCTGGGGTCTTAACTAGAGTTTCAGGGTTATTTGCAAGGCGTGGATTTAACATCGATAGTTTAACAGTAGGAAGAACTGAGAATCCAGAAATATCAAGAATGACTATAGTATTAATGGGAAATGATGATGTCTTAGAACAATTTACAAAACAACTTAATAAGTTAGAAGATGTTCTAAGAGTGCACGAATTAGAGTCAGAATATTCTGTCTATAGAGAACTAGTATTAATAAAAGTAAAGGCATCACCAGAAAAAAGAGGGTCAATAAATGAAGTAGTAAAAATATTCAGAAGTAAGATAATAGATGTGGCCCATAATACTGTAACAATAGAACTAACAGGTGATGACAGTAAGATTAGTGCTTTAATAGAACTTATGGATGACTATGGAATTGTAGAAATAGTTAGGACAGGAATAGCTGCTCTAGAAAGAGGAGACAAGGATATTACTAATTATGGACAATACTTTAATTAATGCATAATGCAAAATTAATGCGTAATGCATAATGCAAAATGCATAATTGAGGAATAAACTCCAAAGGAGTTTAGAAAGCTTCATAATTCAGCTATGCTGAATTATGACATAAATTATCCATTATGCATTATCCATTATTAATTATTATAAGGGGGCAGGCAATGAGCAAAAGGTGTATAGAAATCTTTGATTCTACATTAAGGGATGGGGCACAAGGTGAGGATATCTCATTTTCTCTTGAGGACAAGATAAAGATTGCTATTGCTTTAGATAAACTGGGGGTTTCTTATATAGAAGCTGGTAATCCTGGATCTAATCCAAAGGATATGGAGTTTTTCAAGCGTATGAAGGAAGTGAAGCTTGAGAATTCAAAATTATCAGCATTTGGGGCAACAAGAAAAGCTAATATAAAAGCTGAATCTGATAACAATATAAAAAGTTTATTAAAAGCTGATACAGATGTAGTAGTAATTTTCGGTAAGACTTGGGATTTTCAAGTTAAGAAGATATTGAAAACTTCATTAGAAGAAAATTTAAATATGATAAAGGACTCTATAAGTTATTTAAAAAGTCATAATAAAGAAGTTATATTCGATGCTGAACATTTTTTTGACGGATATAAGGCTAATCGTGAATATGCTATTAAAACATTAATTTCAGCGAGGGAAGCTGGGGCAGATGTAGTAGTACTTTGTGATACTAATGGTGGAACATTAACTTCAGAAATTAAAGAAATTGTAGATGATGTAGTATCTTCAATAGGTGGCAAGATAGGAATTCATTGTCACAATGACATAGGAATGGCTGTATCAAATTCAATAATAGCTGTAGAAGGTGGTGTATCTCACGTACAAGGAACCTTTATAGGTGTTGGTGAAAGATGCGGGAATGCAAATTTATCAACTATAATACCGACATTGCAATTAAAGCTTGGATATGAAGTTATACCTGAGAATAAAATATTAGAACTTACGAAAACAGCAAAATATATTTCAGAGATATCTAATATCAAACTTTTAGACAATATGCCATATGTTGGAGCATCAGCTTTTGCGCATAAAGGTGGAATGCATATAGATGCAATTTTTAAAACACCAGAATCCTATGAGCATATAAAACCAGAGATTGTTGGAAATGATAGAAGATTCTTAGTTTCTGAGGTGAGTGGAAAAAGCACAGTTTTAAAGGAAATTCAAAAAATATTTCCTAATATAACTAGAGAAAGCGATGAGGTTAGTAAAATAACTAATAGACTTAAGGAACTAGAATATGAGGGATATAAATTTGAAGGGGCTGAAGGTACAGTAGAGCTTTTGATTAGAAAGACGATTGGTAAGTATAAGCCTTTCTTTGAACTAAAACATTTTAAAACAATTGGGGAGCAATCATGGAATACAAAGGACTTTAATTCAACAGCCCTAATAAACGTGATAGTTGAAGGGAAAAATAAAATGACAGCAGCTGAAGGTGATGGTCCAGTCAATGCTTTAGATAAGGCACTAAGAGAAGCACTTGAAAGCTTTTATCCACAATTGAAAGAAGTAAGACTTATAGATTATAAGGTTAGAGTCTTAGATTCAGAAAGCGCTACAGGTGCAAAAGTAAGAGTGTTGATAGAGTCAACAGATGGGGTAGAGAACTGGAGTACTGTTGGGGTATCTAGAGATGTTGTACAAGCCAGTTTAACAGCACTAGTTGATTCGATTGAATATAAATTGATAAAAGATATAGAAAAGAAAATAAAAACTTATTTTTAAAAAGGGGGACTAAAAACATGGGAATGACTATGACTCAAAAAATTCTTGCAGCCCATTCAGGGTTAGAAAGTGTAAAGGCTGGGCAGTTAATTGAAGCTGATTTAGATTTAGTCTTAGGTAATGATATTACTTCACCAGTAGCAGTTAATGAATTTTATAAATTAAAATTAGAAAAGGTATTTGACAATGAAAAGGTAGCAATAGTACCTGATCATTTTACTCCTAATAAAGATATAAAGGCAGCAGAGCAAAATAAGATGATAAGAGAGTTTGCGAAGGAAAAGGATATAACTAATTATTTTGATGTTGGAGAAATGGGAATTGAACATTGTTTAATTCCAGAAAAAGGGCTAGTAGTTGCTGGTGATGTTGCAATTGGGGCAGATTCACATACATGCACTTATGGAGCTCTAGGTGCTTTCTCAACAGGAATAGGGTCTACAGACATGGCAGCCGGTATGGCTATTGGAAAATGTTGGTTTAAAGTTCCTTCAGCTATAAAATTTGTTTTAAAGAATAAGCCAGCTAAATGGGTAAGCGGTAAAGATATAATTCTTCATATAATCGGAATGATTGGTGTTGATGGAGCTTTGTATAGATCAATGGAGTTCTTCGGAGATGGTATAAAGTATCTTTCAATAGATGATAGATTTACGATGGCAAATATGGCTATTGAAGCAGGTGGGAAAAATGGAATATTCCCTGTAGATGATGTAACTATTGAATATTTAAAGGAACATTCAGATAGAGAATGGAAAGTTTATGAAGCTGATGAAGATGCTGAATATGACGAAGTTTATGAAATAGATTTAAGTACATTAAAGCCAACGGTAGCATTTCCGCATCTACCAGAAAATACAAGGCCAATTGATGAAGTTGGGGAAGTAGAAGTAGATCAAGTAGTTATAGGGTCTTGCACAAATGGTAGAATTTCAGATTTAAGGATTGCAAGAGATATAATAAAGGGAAAGAAAATTAAAAAAGGAATTAGATGTATTGTATTCCCTGGAACTCAAAAAATATACCTTCAAGCTTTAGAAGAAGGGATAATAAAAGATTTAGTAGAGGCTGGGGCAATATTCTCAACATCAACTTGCGGGCCATGCTTAGGAGGACATATGGGAATCCTAGCAAAAGGAGAAAGAGCAGTTTCGACCACAAATAGAAACTTCGTGGGAAGAATGGGACATGTTGAATCAGAAGTGTACCTAGCGAGTCCAGCAGTCGCAGCAGCATCAGCACTTACTGGGAAAATAACAAACCCAGAAGCAGTATAGATAATGCGTAATGCATAATGCGCAATGCATAATCAAGGAGAAAACTCCAAAGGAGTTTTAGAAAATGAAAGAATGAAGTTTCTCTTTTGCTAACGCAAAATTGAAATGAAGAAATGAAAGAATTATGGATGAAATTCCTTCGGAATTTCTATTAAGCAATAATAAATGGGAAACATAAAAATGAAAAAATTAAAGAATGAAAAAATAACAGAAAAAAATTTCATTTTTTAATTATTCATTCTTCCCATTACTAAAAAGGGGGATTTTAAATGAAAGCAAAAGGTAGAGTTTTCAAATATGGAGATAATGTTGATACAGATGTAATAATTCCAGCAAGGTATTTAAATACTTCTGATCCGAAGGAATTAGCTACACACTGTATGGAAGATATAGATAAAGAATTTACAAATAAGGTTCAAAAGGGTGATATTATAGTTGCAAATAAAAACTTTGGATGTGGTTCATCTAGAGAACATGCTCCTATAGCTATAAGAGAAAGTGGAGTAAGTTGTGTAATAGCATCAACATTTGCAAGAATATTTTATAGAAATGCAATAAATATAGGATTACCTATATTGGAGTGTGATGAAGCAGTTAAATCAATAGATGCAGGAGATGAATTAGATATAGATTTTACAACAGGGACAATTAAAAATCTTACTAAGAATCAAGAATATCAGGGAGAGCCATTCCCAGAGTTTATGCAAAATATAATTAATTGCGGTGGGTTAGTAAACTACATTAAAAGCAAGCAATAAAGTAAATGAATAATGCGTAATGCACAATGCATAATTAATGAATAAACTCCTTCGGAGTTTAGGAAATTTCATAATTCAGCTCGCTGAATTATTTCAACAATTATCAATTATGCATTATCCATTATTAATTAATAAACGGGGGTTATTTAGATGAATTATAAAATAGCAGTAATACCAGGGGATGGAATTGGTCCAGAGGTTGTGGAACAAACTGTGAATGTTTTAAATTGTGTTGGGGATAAATTTAATCATACTTTTGAATATGAGTATTTATTAGCAGGGGGATGTGCTATAGATGAGAAAGGCACACCTTTGCCGGAAGAAACTTTAGAAGCTTGCAAAAAGGCAGATGCAGTATTGCTTGGGGCTGTGGGGGGACCTAAGTGGGATGATCCAAATGCAAAGGTTAGACCAGAGCAAGCATTACTTGGATTAAGAGGTGGTATGAATTTATATTGCAACTTAAGACCAGCATTACTATATGCACCATTAAAGGATGCATCACCACTTAAGGATAGCATAATTGGTGATGGAATAGATATATGTGTAGTTAGAGAATTAACTGGTGGAATATATTTTGGGGAAAGAGGAAGAGAAGAAGTAGACGGAGTTAAAGGTGCTTATGATACTGAAAGATATAATGTAAATGAAGTAAGGAGAATAGCTAAGATTGCCTTTGAAACAGCTATGAAAAGGGATAAAAAACTTACAAGTGTTGATAAAGCAAATATATTAGAAACTTCAAGACTTTGGAGAAGTGTTATAGAAGAAGTTTCTAGAGATTATCCAGAAGTTCATGTTAATCACATGTATGTGGATAATGCTGCTATGCAATTAGTAAGAGATCCAAAGCAATTTGATGTAATAGTTACTTCTAATATGTTTGGTGATATTTTATCAGATGAAGCAAGTATGATAACTGGATCTATTGGTATGTTGCCATCAGCATCTTTAGGGGAAGGAAAGCTTGGAATGTATGAGCCTATACATGGCAGTGCACCTGATATAGCAGGAAAGGGAGTAGCCAATCCTTTAGCAACTATACTTTCTGCAGCAATGATGCTAAGATATAGCTTCAATTTAGAAGATGAAGCAAAGGTTATAGAAGCAGCAGTAGTTAGGGTTTTAGAAGAGGGATATAGAACTGGGGATATAATGAGTGATGGAATGAAGCTAGTTGGCACTAGTGAGATAGGGAAATTAGTATTAAAAAATATATAAAATGAGAGGTGAAATATATGAGGAGTGACGTAATGAAAAAAGGCCCACAAAGGGCACCACATAGATCTTTATTGAAGGCAACAGGTTTGACTGATGAGGAAATAAATAAACCATTAATAGGTGTTGTAACCTCACAAAATGATATAATAGCAGGTCATATAAATTTAGATAAAATAGTTGAGTCAGTAAAAAAAGGAGTACTAATAGCAGGAGGAACTCCAATAGTATTTCCTACAATAGGTGTTTGTGATGGAATTGCAATGGGACATGAAGGAATGAGATATTCTTTAGTTACAAGAGAACTTATAGCGGATACTATTGAATGTATGGTTAAGGCACATGCATTTGATGCCTTAGTAATGATTCCAAATTGCGATAAGATTGTACCAGGTATGATGATGGCTGCTTTAAGACTTAATATACCAGCAATCGTTATAAGTGGTGGACCAATGCTTGCAGGTAAGTTCAAAGGCAAGGATGTATCACTATCAACAATGTTTGAAGCAGTTGGTGCATTTGAAAATGGTACTATGCTAGAAGGTGATTTATGTGATATGGAAAATAAAGCGTGTCCAACATGTGGATCATGTTCTGGAATGTTTACAGCTAATTCAATGAACTGTTTAGCAGAAGTATTAGGATTAGGTTTACCTGGAAATGGAACAATACCAGCAGTATATTCAGAAAGAATGAGACTTGCTAAATATGCAGGTATGAGAATAATGGATTTATTAGAAAAGGATATTAAACCAAGAGATATAGTTAATGAAAAGTCAATAAGAAATGCATTAACTGTAGATATGGCTTTAGGATGTTCAACTAATAGTGTTCTTCATTTAACAGCCATTGCTAATGAAGCAAAGGTAGATTTGAATCTAGATATGATAAATGAAGTATCAGAAATAACTCCTAATCTTTGCAGATTAGCACCAGCTTCAGATACTCATATTGAGGAATTATATTGGGCTGGCGGAATTCAAGCAGTTATGAAGGAACTTTCAAAGAAAGATCTTTTAGATTTAGATTGTGTAACAGTTACATCAAAAACTCATAAGGAAAACTTAGTGGGAGTAGAAGTTCTTGATTACAATATTATTAAGAGTATAGAGGAGCCATTTAGTTCAACTGGTGGAATAAGGGTATTAAAAGGGAATTTAGCAGCAGATGGAGCAGTAGTTAAAAAATCAGCAGTATTGGAAGAAATGTTAGTGCATAAAGGACCAGCAAGAGTATTTGATTTAGAAGAAGATGCTATTGCTGCAATTCTTTCTAAGAAGATAGTAAAAGGTGATGTTGTAGTAATAAGATATGAGGGACCTAAGGGTGGCCCTGGTATGAGAGAAATGTTATCACCTACATCAGCAATTGCAGGAATGGGATTAGATAAATATGTTGCATTAATAACTGATGGAAGATTCAGTGGAGCCACTAAAGGCGCTGCAATAGGACATATTTCACCAGAAGCAGCTGAAGGTGGCGTTATAGGATTAGTAGAAGAAGGAGATATTATCTCAATAGATATACCAAATGGAAAATTAGAACTATTAGTAGATGATGAAGTTTTAGAAGAAAGAAGAAAGAACTTCAAACCACTACCACCAAAGGTAACAGAAGGGTATTTAGCAAGATATGCTAAGCTAGTAAGCTCAGCTAGCACAGGGGCAATATTAAAATAATTATATAATGCGTAATGCATAATGCATAATACTTAATTGAGGTAAAAACTCCTTCGGAGTTTTAGAAAATGAAAGAACTTATTGCTTACGCAAAATGCATAATGCGTAATGGATAATGCACAATTAATGTATAAACTCCTTCGGAGTTTAGAAAATTTATTAATTCAGCTTTGCTGAATTATTTCCACAATTATCAATTATGCATTACGCATTATCAATTAGAAAGAGGGGGCTATTTATGATCATAACAGGAGCTGAAATTTTAATAAAATCCCTTTTAGATGAGGGTGTTGATACAATATTTGGATATCCAGGCGGTGCCGTTCTTAATATATATGACGAGCTTTATAAGTATAGGGAGAAGATTACTCATATATTAACAGCTCATGAGCAAGGAGCTTCTCATGCTGCTGATGGATATGCAAGGGCTACTGGAAAAGTTGGAGTTTGTTTAGCGACTTCTGGACCAGGAGCAACTAATTTAGTTACTGGTATTGCTACTGCATATATGGACTCTATTCCTATAGTTGCTATCACAGGGAATGTAACTAGGCCACTATTAGGAAAGGATAGTTTCCAAGAAGTAGATATTGCTGGAATAACAATGCCTATAACTAAGCATAATTATATCGTTAAAGATGTTAATGATTTACAAAGGATAATTAAAGAAGCCTTCTATATAGCAAAAGAAGGAAGGCCAGGACCTGTATTAATAGATATACCTAAAGATATAACAGCAGCTAAAGCAATATACGAACCGATAATTCCTAAAGCTATTGAAAGAAGAACTAAGCATATAACTAAAGAGGCATTAGAAAGTGTTGCAAAATTAATTAATGAAGCAGAAAACCCATTTATATATGCAGGGGGAGGAGTTGTTGCATCAGGAGCTTATGAAGAGCTTAAAGAAATAGTTAATAAAATAAATTCGCCAATTGCAACTTCTCTAATGGCCATGTCATCATTTCCATATAATCATCCATTATTTACGGGAATGATAGGAATGCATGGAAGTAAAGCTTCTAATATATTAGCAAGTAATTGTGATTTATTAATTAATCTTGGTGCAAGATTTAGTGATAGGGTTATAAGTAATAATAAGCAGATTAAAAATGCAAAGATAATTCATATAGATGTAGACCCAGCAGAAATAAATAAAAATGTAAAAGTAGATGCTTTCGTAGTTGGAGATTTAAAAATAGTACTTCAAAGGCTAATACCACTTCTTAAAGAAAAGAAGAATGAAGAATGGCTTAAAAAGATGAGAGAGCTTAAGAGCTTAAATGTGCAAGATACATCTGAAACAGGAGAGTTAACTCCAGAGTTTTTATTTAGAAAGTTAAGTGAGTTAGATGATGGAAGGTTTGTCCTTACAACAGAAGTAGGACAACATCAAATGTGGACTTCACAATTCTTTAAATTCAAGACACCTAGAACATTTATATCATCAGGAGGTCTTGGAACTATGGGATATGGTCTAGGGGCTTCGATAGGGGCTCAAATGGCATTAAAGGATAAGCAAGTAATTAATATTTCTGGTGATGGAAGCTTTGGAATGAACTGTAATGAATTAGCAACAGCCGCTAAAAATAATTTACCTATAATAGTTATAATAGTAAATAACAATTCATTAGGAATGGTTAGACAGTGGCAAAACTTTTTCTATGAAGGAAGGTATTCATCAACAACTTTAAATAGTACAACTGATTTTGTAAAAGTAGCAGAAGCGTTTGGGGGGAAGGGATATAGAGTATTCGAAAAAGAGGAGTTTGCACCTGTTTTCAAGGAGGCTTTAGAGTATAATGGACCTGTTGTAATAGACTATGTTATACACAACGATAAAAAAGTATTTCCAATGGTCGCACCAGGTGCACCAATTAATCAAATAATTAGCGAAGATGATGTTTAAATAATAGGGGGTTAGTCAAATGGCAAAAATGTTTTATGAAAAGGACACAAATCTAGAATTATTAAGTGGGAAGAAGATTGCAATAATTGGATATGGCAGCCAAGGACATGCACATGCATTAAATTTACATGAAAGTGGAGTAGATGTTGTAGTTGGGCTTTATAATGGAAGTAAATCATGGGAAAGAGCAGAAAAAGCTGGATTAGAAGTAGCGACAGTTGCAGAAGCCACAAAGGCAGCTGATATTATAATGATTTTATTACCAGATGAAAAACAAGCACAGGTTTATAAATCAGAAATAGCACCGAATTTAGAATCTGGAAATGCTTTAGTGTTTGCACATGGATTTAATATTCATTATGGACAGATAGTTCCACCGGCTGATGTAGATGTATTTATGTGTGCACCTAAGGGACCTGGACACATGGTAAGAAGAACGTATACTGAAGGATCAGGAGTTCCATGCTTAATAGCTGTATATCAAAATCCAACAGGAAATGCTCGTGACTTAGCTTTAGCATATTCAAATGGTATAGGTGGGGCTAGAGCAGGAGTTTTAGAAACTACATTTAAAGATGAAACAGAAACAGATTTATTTGGTGAACAAGCAGTACTTTGTGGTGGTTGCACAGCTCTTATAAAGGCTGGATTTGAAACTTTAGTAGACGCAGGATATGCACCAGAAAATGCATATTTCGAATGTTTACATGAGATGAAATTAATTGTAGATTTACTATATCAAGGTGGTATGGAAATGATGAGATATTCAATATCTGATACTGCTGAATATGGGGATTACATGGTTGGTGATAGAATAGTAACAGATGAAACAAAGAAAGAAATGAAGAAAGTTCTAAAGGAAATCCAAGATGGAACATTTGCAAAGAACTGGTTACTAGAAAACCAAGTTGGAAGGCCTATGTTTAATGCAAGAAGAAAGATGGAAGCGGAACATCCAATTGAAAAAGTTGGTAAAGAACTTAGAGAAATGATGAGTTGGATAGATACTAAGAAATTAGATTAAGAATTAAGAATGAATTGTTGAAGTTCTATTAAGAAATTCAGTACTATTGCTGAATTTCTTTTTTATTATTCCAAATGAAATGAGAAATTATTACCTTCATCATAAGATAGGAGAAATATTTTATAAAGGAAGCTTGGAGCTTTTGATAGAGAAAGGATATAACATTTATCCAAAACTTTAATTGTGCTAAAATATAAAATACATATAAAAGGAGGAAAAAGAATGAATATTAAAAGTTTTTTTAGACTAGTGGAAATACAAACAAAAGCAGCAAGTGTGATTCCGTATTTAATAGGTACGTTTTATACTTTATATAGATATGATTATTTTAATTTACAGAATGCAATTATAATGTTTTTATCAATGATAATTTTTGATATGACTACAACAGCAATAAATAATTATATGGATTATTCAAAAGCGATTAAAAAAGAAGGATATGGATACGAGACTCATAATGCAATAGTAAGACATAATTTAAATCCAAAAGTAGTTAAGGGAATAATTATTTCAATGCTAGTTATAGCAGCTACTTTAGGATTATTATTAGTTAAAAATACAAATATAATAGTATTGTTAATTGGAGCTATATCCTTTGTAATTGGTATTACATATTCCTTTGGACCTATTCCAATTTCAAGAACACCTTTTGGGGAAATTTTCTCAGGACTTGCTATGGGATTTATAATAACATTTTTATCTATCTATATTCATATATTTGATGTTGGAATATTAAATATTAGCTTTAATCAATTAAACAATATAAATATTAGTTTTAATTTTATAGAGTTAATTAATATATTCATTATATGTGTGTCTCCAATAATGGGAATTGCAAATATAATGCTTGCAAATAATCTTTGTGATATGGAAGAAGATATAGAGAATAAAAGATATACACTTCCAATATATATTGGTAAAGAAAATGCTTTGAAGTTATATAAGTGGTTATATTATATTGGATTTATTGCTATAGTATCAGCAGTTTCACTTAGAATATTACCAGTAATATCAATAGTAACTTTATTAGTATTAAAAGTAGTTCGAGAGAATATTAATAAATTCAATAAGCTTCAAACTAAAAAAGACACGTTTGGGTTAGCTGTGAAAAATTTTATAGCCACAAATTTAGTCTATGCTTTAACTATATTAGGTGGAGTAGTATTGAAGGTAATAGTGAATAGTTAAAAAATAATATTTAAAAAATAATTTTCAGAGTTCTATTTGGATTTTGAAAATTATTTTTTTATTTTTAGTAATTTATAAAAGTATTATTATGAGAATAATTTTTTATAAATTACTCTCTCTAGTTATAAAGTGAATCTATTAATTTTACTATTACGTAAGAGTCAATAGAGTAATCAATATGGTACCTATATAATAGTATAATTTATTATTTCAGAGAGAAAATAATTGTATGGTGAGAAAAGGAGGAGTAAAAGTGAAAAAATTATTAATAGGTATGTTAATAACGTGTAGTTTAGGACTGGCAGCCTGTGGAAAAGGTGATGTGGAAAATCCATCAACAACCAATAATTCTGGTACAGGAGTAGCAGAAGGAACAAATGGATCGAATAAGGCTGGAACATCAGATAAGACTAATTCAAATACAAATGGTACTAATAATCAAGGATCAGCAGTAAATGATAATATGGCTTCTGTAAATGGTCTATATACAGAATTTAAGGGTAAAGTTGAAGGTGGAATAGATAATATTAAAACTGAAGATTGGGATGAATATAGTACTGAATTTAGAGATAAACTAACAAATTTAAGAAATACAGCTGAAGATACTTCTATGAGAAGTACATTAGATGATATGGAAAATCTATTCAATCAATATGATACAGCTATTAGAGATAAAACAGATATATCTAAAGATAAAGTACAAGAAATGCAAGATAGAATAGAGGATGCATTTAAATAGTTAAGTAATTAAAGGTTATCTTAAAAGGTATGGTTCAAGATAGCCTTTTTTGAGTTATAATTTATTTATTAGGATTATAAATAAAAATTAGACTAGGTGATAAAAATGAATTATGTTTATATATTGAAATGTAGCGACGATACTTTATATACAGGATGGACAACCTCCTTAGAAAAAAGACTTAAATCACATAATAGTGGAAGAGGAGCTAAATATACAAGAGTGAGGTTGCCAGTGGAAATAGTATATTTTGAGGAATTTGAAGATAAGAAGGATGCTATGAAAAGAGAATATGCAATAAAGAAATTATCAAGGCAAGAAAAATTAGATTTAATAAAGTTTAATATTATTGAGTAAAAAACTTATTAATACATATATTGTAATAAGGAAATATAATACTAAAGATAATGGGGGCTATTTATGACAGATAATGTAGAGGCTATTAATAAGTATTGCAATTATGATAAAAATAATAATATTTATTGTGTTGGAGGAAATTGTAAAACTAGTATTATTAATTTACCTATATCACAAAATGAAGAAAAAAAATCCTGTATTATTGATGCTATAAATATTAACACATCTTCATGTTCAGATTATAAAGTAAGAATAGATTATGTTATTAATGTTTTTAAAGAAAGTGGAATAATAATTTCTAATATGAATTTTCACGTTTATAAAATTTGTGAGGGTGTTAATTATAAGATTCCTGTAAATACAAATTTATTCTATAGCAATAACACCCTAAGTAAAAGTATTGATTTATTAAATTTAACTGTATATGATGATGGATTTTGTGGCTCAAAAAAATGTGTTTATCTACTTGAAGTTATAATTTAGGGCTTTAAGAAAAAACAAAGAAGCTGTCTGTAAATGATTTTTTATTATTTACAAGTAGAATCTTTATAGACAGTAGCTATAGAACAAGTTGTAATTGTTATAGAAGGTGAATAAGGGGTTAATATAACAATATTTGAATTGTCAGCTTGGAAAAAATCAATTGAAGCAGCAACAGTTGTGAAAATTCCTGAAGTAAAATTATCAATAGGTGTTGATGGCTGTCCTATAAGCTTTACTGAGAATATAGCGTTTCCAGTTTCTCCAGGTGCTAACTCAGTAAATGTCCAAGAAATAGTTCCGTTTGTGGCACCACCTAAATGAGCAATAGAACCATTGTCATGAGATATAATTGATATAAATGAAAATAAGTTAGATAATAAATCATTTACTATAACATTATAGACTGTATTAGGTCCATTGTTAGTTATAGATATACTATATTCAATTGTTTGCCCATTAAATCCAGTTATAGGATCAGCAGTAAAGTTCTCTCCTTTAGACACATTTCTTTGAAGTTTACTTATTTCAATAGAACTATCGGTAACATTTATATCAGTAGATGTAACTACTGGAGTAGCTGGAACATCAGGAGATATATCCCAATTTGCAGTAACAGTATTATCCTGTACCTCTATAAATGTAGGATCAGAAGTGTTAGCACTAGTAATTAAAGCTTCAAAAGTATAGTGATATATTATTTCTCCATCAGAAGCATCTAAAAATGGTATGAGTGGTAAGGTTATTTGTTGCCCATTAACTATTTCACCGGATATAGGAGTGTCATTTAATGTTAGATTATCATTATACTGTTGTCCTACATGAAGTGTATCAGAAAGTTGAATATTATATGCAATTGTCCCTAATGGAACTTTAAAATATACATTATAAGTTACAGTCTCTCCAACTCTAAAGTTAGTTTTATTAGGTGTTTTTTCAACTGATATATTTGGATAAAATTTTATCACTTCATTTGTATCTATTGGTCCAAATTCAATAGGTGTCACAAGATTACTATTATAGCTATATGAAGCTATATTGGAAGTAGAATCTCCAGATGATACTCCAGGTGCACATATAACATCAAATGTTAGTTCACAAACTTCGTTAATACCAAGGTAATCAATAGTCCAAATTATAGAGTTTGTTGTATTGTCATATATTGCAAGACCGTGTGAAGTATCAACTATATTTAAAAATATATCAAAAGGATTTAAAATATCATTTAATACAATTGAATAAGCAGGAGAAGCACCAGTATTAGTTATTTCAAATTTAAATCTCACTGTATCAAATGTATTTACTGGTATAGGTGTAACATCGAATATACCTTCTTGTGTTATATTTAGTTGAGATTTAATAACTTCTAAATTGGGGGAATTTACTACTATATCTAAGGTATCTGTCAAGGTTGGAGCGGGATCGCCTGCTTGGTTTATAGCATACTCTACTTTAGCATTATCAGTTTGAGTTTCTGTAAATGGAGGAATTTCATTTCCCTCTACAACTCTTGCATCAAATTTAAATTCTACAACATAATCCTCTAGGTTAGGAGTAAGGTAGGATTCGGTAGGGAAAGTTATAACTTGACCCGCTTGAGTATCTTCAACTATAACTCCATCAACAGAGGCATTTCCTATATATATTTGTTTTAAGTTTAATGTATCTGAAACTTTAACATCATAAGCTTTTAATCCCTTAGGAATAGTTACAGATAATATATAAGTTATTATTTCTCCTAATTCAACTTCTGTTTTTATAGCAGTTTTATCAAATTCAAGAGCAGGTAAGTTAGCAGTAACTGTATTTGAAGATAGTGGACCATAAATAATATCTTGTGTATCCGTTGATACAGCAAAGGTAGTAGTAAATAAGTTAGGAATAGTATCATATACATTTCCACCAGGTAAAATTTCTGCTGTAATTGTAGCTGTATAAACACCTGTGTTCATAATATCTATTGCCCAAATTAAACTATTAGCATTTATATCTATAGCACCAGAATCAACAGAATAAGAAAGTATTTGTAAAAGGGGATTTAAAGTATCTACACTTATAATATTATAAAGTGAATAAGTGTTTGGATTTGTAATTTGTAGCTTGTAATAAATTGTATCTCCTACCTTTGTATCAATTGGAGTTGACACAAAAGGACCAGATATATTGTTGCTTTGAAGTTTTTCAATTTCAATGTTATTGGTGGTAACATAAACAGTAGTAGTATCAGTAATAGTATCAATAGGAATAGTACTACTTTCTGTTAGCGTCCAACTTGCAGAAGCTGTATTTATCTGTTGGTCTTGAGGGGGATTAGAAATTGAATTAATGGTTGCACTAAAAGTATAGGTTAAAGTTACAGCATCAGGAATAGAGACTACAATTGGTACTGTAGGTGCTATTAAAGGTGATATAGACTCTGGAACAATAGGAGAACCATCAAGTCTTAAGCTATTAGCATTATAGGATTGTTCAGGTGGCAATATATCTGTAAATTTAATATTATAAGCAGTCTCACCAGTAGGAACTGTAATTTTAACAGTATAATTTACAGTATCACCAATAAAAAGGGAATTTTTTTCAACAATTTTATCAACAGCAATAGGCGCATAAACAAATGCAACTTTGTTTGATAAAGAAGGACCTAAGTTAGTTGTATTTGTAGGTAAACTCTTATAAATAGAAGAAGCTTGATTAACTACTGTTGTTTCAGGAGCTGGTCCTGGATTAACATAGAATTTAAATGTTAAGATTTCGGAACCACCAGGAGAAATAGGAGAATTTATTGTCCAAGTAATAGTATTTGGAGCATATATAGGTGTTCCTGCAGTAGCACCTGTAAATTCTATAAAATTTAATGAATTATTTAAAATATCAGTTGTAACTGTATTGTAAGCATCTGAAGTACCTATATTTCTTACAGTTAGTCTATATTCTATTTCGTCTAATGATTGTACACCGGATAAAGTATTAGTAGTAAATGTTCCAAAGGGGAGAAGTCTTTGTTCTTTTAATATTGATATCCGAGGGACATTAATAGTTACATCTGCATAATCAGACACTAATTTAGTATTACCAGAAGAAGTTACCGTCCATGAAAAGTTAGCTATATTACGCTTAACTTGTGTATAAGGGGATGATAAATTTCCATTTATTACAGTAGTACTAAAAGTATATATAAGAGTTAATGGACCAAGTCTTGAAGGTTCAGAATCAACATAGATTAATTGGTTAGATGCCACAGTTAATGTTCCAGTAGGAATTGGGGTACCACTAAAACTAGAAGGTATATAAGACTGTCCAGATGGAATAACATCAGTAAAATTTAAGTTTGTAACAGAAACCCCACTAGGAATTGATACTGTCAATGTATAATTTAATATACTACCAATTGTAGCAATAGATGTATCTACTGTTTTATCTAAACTAATCAAAGGAATATTTATATTTGTAGTATTTGAAGTAGTACTATATTGTATTGGATTAACATCATTAGAATTATAGGTGGAATTAGCAATATTAGGGATAGTATCTCCTGAACTTATTCCAGGCTTTATTGAAACTTGAAATTCATAGGTTGCACTGTCACCATTATTTAATTGTGGAATAGTCCAGTTTATAGAATTTCCTATTACAGTAATATTTCCAGTACTTTGAGGAGTTATTGTACTAACAAAATCAAGTCTATTATCAAGTAAGTCAATTAAATTAATATCATATGCAGGTGAAGCTCCATTAGATGTTATTGTGAATTTATAATAAATTACATCACTAGGTATAGCTGATATAGCAGATGTTGTATAGGCACCTGAATTAGTTACATTTCTTTGTTCTTTTCTTATAGTTATATTTGGAGTTCTAGCTACAATAGTTGATGTAGCAGATCTATTAATTCTATTACCTACAGATGTACTTCCCCAATTAATATTAGAAGTATTTATTTGATTTTCAGTAAAAGGAGATGTATGAATGGCAGAAGTTATTCTAGCTTTAAATTTATAAGTTATTACTTTAGCAGCTAAAGAAGCATCTATATCAGCTTCTTGAGGAAAGCTTATAGTTTGACCAGAAATAGTAGGAGTAATTGTAGTTGCTGGAGCGCTATCTTCTTGTCTTGTAGCATCAGGACCTATAAAAGTTTGTCCTATTGGTAGTGTATCTGTCAAAAGTGGAGTATATGCAATGGTTCCGTAAGGAATATTAAAGGTTATTATATAATCTATATCGTCACCAATTTCTCCTTGAGATATAGAAGCTGTTTTAGAAATAGTTACATTAGGTGAGGTGAGTCTTACGGTATTAGTGTTACTAGGTCCATAAGTTATACCAAAACCATTATTATTAGTATTATATGAAAAATTAGCAAAATTTGAAATTATACCACCAGATCCTATGCCAGCTAATGTTGTAACATAATAGGTAAGTGTGGCACTAGCACCTGTAGCTAAAGTAGGTATATTCCAAGTTATAATATTCCCTGATATAGTTGCAGTACCATTAGTTGTTGCTATAGTACCAGGATTATAGGCTAAAAAATTTTGAATTGTATCAGTTATAACTGAATTATAAGCTGTTTCAGCACCATTATTAGTAATTGTTATTCTATATTGAATAATATCTCCAATTAAATAAGTTAAGTTTGATGTAGTAAATGGTTGAGGATTAGTAGTAATATTACGTTGTTCCTTCCTACCAGTAAGATTAGGTGTTTTTACTTGTAATGTAGCTGAAGTAGTAAATGGGGTAGCTGGTGTACCAATATTATCAAGGTCCCAAGCAACACGAGCAGTATCTATTTGATTCTCAATAAAAGGTGAAATGTGAGTTCCATTTATTACTCTAACATCAAAAGAATAAACTATATTAACTGCACTAGATGTTGCATTTACATAGGAGATAGTAAGAAATGTTACAATATTATTATTAACAGTTGGAGTTATGGCAACTCCATCCTTTGTTGCACTATTGACTATAAAACTTTGATTAGTGGCTGGAAAAGTATCACTAACACTTACGTTATAAGCATTAGTTCCAAGTGGAACTGTTACTTGTAATATATAAGTTACAATATCACCTATTTTAGTAGCTGTTGGAGAAATAAGTTTCTTAATAGTAATACCTAAAGCTTTTAATGTAGTAGATGAAGTAAGCGGCTCCCCAGGAAATTGATAGCTCCTATCTGGTTGTGAGTAAGGTCTTTGAAGTGTAGCAGTATTTATATAGCTTTTTCCACTTACAACAGAATTTGACACTCTAACAGTGTAGCTTAAAGTTAAACTTTCACCAGGAGCAAGCTTTAAAATAGTCATTGAAACATTTTGTCCTACAAAAGTAGGTGTTGTATAAGAACCACTACCTGTTATTGAATAGCTTCCATTATATAAAAGGTCATTAGGAATCACATCAGTTAAATCCATTTGAAATGCATCTGTTACATTTCCATCTAAATTTTGAGGATTCGAAATAGTGATTGAATAAGTGTACACCTCACCAGCTTTAATAGCAGATATATTAGGTCCAGTTACTGATTTATTTAAAGATATATTAGGCTGGCCAAAATTAACTTCTACTTGTGATGCACGACTATATTCTATTCCATTACTATTTGTTCCAACTAATTTTGCTAGATTATTATATTTCCCAACAAAATCAATATTAGCTACAGGAATAGAGAAGGTTGCTATCCATAAATTATTCCCAGGAATATCACCAAGTGGCCAACGTAATCCATTAGGAGATACAGTTATTAAAGGAAAAGAAGAGCCTAAGGAACCAGAATAGGATATAGGTAATGAAGTAGTTAACGGTCCCATATTTATTGGAGCAAATTCATCAATTTTTACACCTAACTCAGTTGAAGCAAGCCCCTCTGAACTATAGATAATTTCAAATTCAACTAAATCTCCAGGAGCGGCAACATCAAATGGTTTTACAGATCCATCTTTGTAATAATAATTTATTAAATTCTTTGTTATACTAGGTAAGTTTATTATTTGCTTAGTGCTAGAATTATCAGGTGCAGTAGTAAAAGTAGAACTATTTACCCCATCAATATTACTTGAATTACTTATATCATCAAAGGCACTTACAGGACCACCTAAATAATAATTTGAATCAGTTGTAGAAGAAAAAGTAATACTATTTGAATATCCAGTATTTAATGAACCTAAATCCCAAGTTAAAGTTGTTGTACCATTTGGATTCCTTGGTGGATTAGGATCTACTGGTGCTACAGATGAAGAGCCAACATTATATGTTTGACCATCACTTAAAGTATCAATTATTACAACATTATTAAGAGAGTCATATTGGTTAACCTTATAAACTAATGTGAAATTATTAATTTGTCCAACATCAGTTGAAGAAGGAGTGACAAACTTATCTATAGTTAAATCCATTGCTTCTGTTGTATTAAAATCTTGAATAGGTCCAGATATACCATCTAATGTAGCTATATTAGTAAGTGGGGTAAGGTGAGTTATTCTAGCACCACTATTCTCAATGCCATTATCTGTATAGTTATCCCATATGGCAGCATTAAAAGTAATGATATTAACGCTATCAGTAGATAAAGTAAGTTCTCCCCAATCGATAGTAGTAAAATCATTTCCTCCTAATACTGAAGAAGGATAAATTATAGTTGGAGAAGAAAGTACTAAATCATCAGGACCAATTACTGATAAATTATTTAGATACCGTACACCGTTTGGAAGGGTATCTATTAAGGTAATTGTGGATGGTTCACGACTATTGTTTTCTAAAGTTAAAGTATAGGTATAAGGCCATAAAGGAGAAATTTCAGGTGATAAAAGGCCAGCACCCTTAGGCATTTTTGATGGTGCAGATTTTGTTAATGAATATCTTAATGGTATAAAAGATGAGCTTAGATTTTTAGTTACCTTAACATTACCAATATCAATATCTCCACGAGGTAAAGTATCAAGTGTTGCTTCAATATCTACGAAGTTTAAAGGAATATCAAATGGTACTAGTAAATCAGTGTTTCTAAATGTTTCATCAGCTTTTAAAGTAATATTTAAAGGATAGTTAAGTTCATTTGGAGCTAAGTCTTTTATACTTAACCAAACAAGGGTAATGGTTCCATCAGGATTTTCTGTAATTGAAGTTGCAGGTATATCTGAAGTAACATAAGATACTCCATTAGGAATTGTAATTTTAACAGTGAGATTATACCCCATACTTGTCAAGCTAGTATTAGAAAATAATAATCTAAAGTTACCATCATTCATGCCTATAACAGACTTTATTGGGTTAGGAGATAAACTTACATTAAAATCAGAAGCAGTTATTGCCATAAAATCACTTCCTATTTTTTTATATAATAATTTATTCTCCTATATATCAATTGTGAATTTATAGTCATAAATATAAAAAATAATTTTATAATTAAAAAAATTTAAAATAATACATTATTTAAATGTCTAGACATCTACATGTATAGTTATTAACAGGAGTAAACAAGAGAAAAGTTGAGTAATATAGAAATAAATTGACTAAATAGTAATAAATAATTAAATTTAACTTAAAATCATTGATTTTAACGAAAAATATGCTAAAATAAGTGTAGATTTTAATTTGTTGTGCATAAGATATACCATAAATTAAATCCAGATAAATAAAAGAAGGGAGGATAGAAGAAGAATAAAAAGCGCCAGAACTCAAATGTGCTATCGCACAATGTAAAATGAATAATGAAAAATGTAAAATTAATGAAGAAACTCCATTAGGAGTTTCTAAAATAGATATATTTTTAGTAATTCGTTTCGAATTACATCAATAATTCTACATTTTACATTCTACATTTTTAATTAAGGAGCTGTTGCTACAGCTCCTTTGAGTGGACGAGGTTGGGGAGTATCGATACTTCGGCGGGTGCCCCACGGTATTGCACACTACCGTTAACGGCTAACAAAACTGTAAAGTGATTTACAGCACAATATTAGCCAGGTGTTAAAACCTTCAAAGTGCTGTCGCACAATGTAAAATTAATAATGAAAAATGTAAAATTAAAGAAGAAACTCCTCGAGGAGTTTCTAAAATATATATATTTTTAGTAATTCGTTTCGAATTACATTAATAATTCTACATTTTTAATTTATAAGCATAGTGACAGTTCTTTAATTTAAAATCAAAAAATAAAGACAGTGGAAGGAAGAAAAGAATATGTGCGGAATAGTTGGATTCGTAGGAAATAAAGAAGCATCTCCAATTTTAGTTGAGGGATTATCTAAGTTAGAATACAGAGGATATGACTCAGCAGGAGTAGCTGTATTAGAAGATGGAGAAATAAAAGTTAGAAAATATAAAGGACGTTTGAAAAATTTAGAAGATAGCTTAAACCAGAGTACTTTGAATGGAACTATAGGTATAGGACACACTAGATGGGCTACTCATGGGGAGCCATCAGATATTAACTCACACCCTCATACAAATGAAAATGCAACAATTAGTGTTGTTCATAATGGAATAATAGAAAATTATATAAAGCTTAAAGAATGGTTAGGCAAAAAAGGATATGAGTTTTATTCAGAAACAGATACAGAGGTAATTCCTAATTTAGTAGATTACTATTATAAAGGTGATTTATTTGAAGCTGTTACTAAAGCTACTTCTAAAATGGAGGGTAGCTATGCTATTGGAGTTATCTGTAAGAATGAACCAGATAAAATAGTAGCAGTTAGAAAAGATAGTCCATTAATAGTTGGTGTAGGAGAAGGTGAATACTTTATAGCTTCTGATATACCAGCAGTTATTAGCCATACTAGAGAAGTTTACTTATTGGAAGATAAAGAATTTGTAATCTTAACTAAAGACGGAGTAGAAATTAAAACAGAAGATGGTGAAGAAGTAAATAAGGAAATTTTCCATGTTACTTGGGATATAGATGCTGCTGAAAAAGGTGGCTATGAAGACTTCATGTTAAAAGAAGTTCATGAGCAACCAAAGGCTATAAAAGATACTTTAACATCTAGAATCTTAAAGAATGCTCCAGTTCAATTAGATGATATAAATCTTACAAAAGAAGAATTAGAGTCTTTTGATAGAGTATTTATAGTAGCTTGTGGTACAGCTTATCATGCAGGGTTAGTTGGAAAAAGTATAATAGAGAAATTAGCTAAGATACCAGTAGAGGTAGATATAGCATCAGAATTTAGATATAGAGATCCACTTATAACAGATAAATCATTAGTAATAGTAGTTAGCCAATCTGGTGAAACAGCAGATACTTTAGCTGTATTAAGAGATGCTAAGAAAGTAGGTACAAAGGTTCTTGCTATTACAAATGTTGTAGGAAGCTCAGTTTCAAGAGAAGCAGATCATGTTATTTATACTTGGGCAGGTCCAGAAATAGCAGTTGCATCAACAAAGGCTTATGAAACTATGTTAGTAGCATTTTATATTTTAGGTATTTACTTTGGAGAGTTAAAGGGAACTATAGATAACAATTTAGCAGAAGCTCTAAAGGGAGAATTATTGGTATTACCTGAAAAAGTAAAGGCAATATTAGACAAAAAAGATGAATTACAAAAATATGCTTCAAAACATTATATGACTAAGGATTTATTCTTCTTAGGAAGAGGATTAGACTATGCAGTAGCATTAGAAGGCTCTTTAAAGCTTAAAGAAATATCTTATATTCATTCAGATGCTTATGCAGGTGGAGAACTTAAGCATGGGACAATTGCTTTAGTTGAAGAAGGAACTCCAATTATAGCATTATTAACAGATGAAAAGCTAAAGGATAAAATGGTAAGTAATATTAGAGAAGTTATTACAAGAGGAGCTAAGGTTTTAGCAATAGCTATTGAAGGAGATAATGAAGTTAGTGGAGTTTGTCATGAAGTAATTTATATTCCAAGAACTCATGAGTTATTAACTCCAATTTTATCAGTAGTACCACTTCAATTAATAGCTTATTACGTAGCAAAACAAAAGGGCTGTGATGTAGATAAGCCACGTAACTTAGCAAAATCAGTTACTGTTGAATAAGATATAATAAAGGAGAATAAGAATATGAGAGAAGAATCAATAAAAATATTATTAAATGAATATAAAGAAACAGAAAAAGCATTAGAACTTGGAATAGGTTGGCTAAACGAAAAAGACTATGCTAAGGGAAAGCTAGACTTAGTAAAAGTTATTATAGCTGATTTAGAAAAGTTATCAAAGGAAATCATTAATTAAGAGATTTTACACACTCCTACATTATTATGTAAGAGTGTGTTTCTTTGTAATAAGGAAGATTTATATAAAAAAAGAATAATTAAGATTTTAACCAAATTAATTAATGTAGTGAAGTGAGATCATTAGAATAAATAAAAAAATAATTATAACTAAAATGTATTGACAAATAATTATCAAAGATATAAAATTGAAAGATAAAATTTAATAAATCTTCAGGGCAGGGTGAAATTCCCTACCGGCGGTAAAGCCCGCGAGCCTTATGGCATGATTCGGTGAAACTCCGAGGCCGACAGTAAAGTCTGGATGAAAGAAGATAAAATTATAGGAATCTAAGGACAGGTATATTAGATTGTTTGTTATGCTCTGAAATATTATATATTTCAGAGCTTTTTTAGATTCGCTAAATAAAATTGTATAACTATATTTATTGCTATATCATAAATGAATTATGGAAGTAATAGGTGTATTTGTAGTGATATTATTTAAAGTGCAAGCCCTGAGTTTTAACTCGGGGCTTTATTTTATTCAAAAATTAAGGGTTATTTAAAATTGAGATTTATTAAATTTAAATTTTATGATTGAGAGATGATGATATTGAATGAAGAGTACATGAAATTAGCGATAGAAATGGCTAAAAAAGGTGCTGGAAAGGTTAACCCCAATCCAATGGTTGGTGCAGTTGTTGTTAAAGATGGTAGAGTGATAGGTCAAGGATATCACAAACAGTATGGGGGTGATCATGCAGAAGTAAATGCTTTTGAAAATACATTGGTTAATCCCGAAGGAGGGACTATTTATGTGACTTTAGAGCCATGTTCACATCATGGGAAAACACCACCTTGCGTAGATAAAATAATTAAAAATAAGATATCTAAAGTTGTTATTGGAACATTAGATCCAAATCCAATAGTTAAGGGAAGAGGAATTAAAGCACTTGAAGAAGCTGGGATAGAAGTTGTAACAGGTGTTTTAGAAGAAGAGTGTAAAAAACTTAATGAGGTATTTATGAAATATATTGTGTCTAAAAAGCCTTTTGTAGTTTTAAAAACAGCTATGACTTTAGATGGGAAAATAGCTACAGAAGATGGAGAATCTAAGTGGATTACAGGTGAGAATGCAAGAGAAGAGGTTCATAAATCAAGAAATAAATTAGCATCTATTATGGTAGGTGTGGACACAGTAATTAAAGATAATCCTGAATTAACTTGTAGATTAGAAGGTGGAAGAAATCCAATAAGAATAATTGTAGATAGTAAGCTTAGAATTCCTATGGAGGCTAAAGTTATTATAGATAATTTATCACAGACAATTATTGCTACAACAGAATTTGCTGATAAAAAAAAGATATTATCTCTAGAAAAATTAGGAGTAAAAGTACTAATAATTAAATCTAAAAATGAAAGAGTAGATTTACAAAGTTTAATGATTCAGTTAGGAGAATTAAATATAGATAGCGTTTTTTTAGAAGGGGGTTCAACATTAAATTTTTCTGCATTAGAAGAAAATATAGTTGATAAAATACAAGTTTATATATCACCTAAGATTATAGGTGGAAAAAATTCTAAAACACCAGTAGGGGGAAGCGGAATTAAAAAAATAAGTGATGCAATAAAGTTAGAAAATATGACAGTTAGATATATTGGAGAAGATTTACTAATAGAAGCTTATCTGATGGGAGATGAAGAGTAGAATGTTTACAGGAATTATTGAAGAAATTGGAGTAATTCAAGGGATTAAAAATGGGGAAAAATCTTCAAAGATTGTAATAAAGGCTAATAGGGTCTTAGATGAAACAATATTAGGAGATAGTATATGTACAAATGGAGTTTGTCTTACTGTAACAAATATAAGTGGAAATATATTCGAAGTGGATGTTATGTCAGAAACTCTTAAAAGAAGTAATATTGGTCAGCTTTCAATAGGTAGTAGGGTGAATTTAGAAAGGGCTTTAACATTGAAAACTAGACTTGGAGGTCATATAGTAAGTGGACATATAGATGGAATAGGAGAAATTATTTCCTTAGTTAAGGATGATAATGCAACATGGGTAAGCATAAAAGCATCATCGGATATCTTAAAATATGTAGTTGAAAAAGGATCTATTGCAATAGATGGAATAAGCCTAACAGTTGCTTATATTGATAATGAAATATTTAAAGTATCTATAATACCTCATACAAGTAAGGAGACTATTTTATTAAATAAAAAGCCTGGAGAGACAGTAAATGTTGAGTGTGATGTTATAGGTAAATATGTTGAAAAACTTTTAGGCTTAGAAAGTAAAAATAGCGTAGAGAAGAAAGAATCTATAGGAGAAACTTTTCTTAGAGAAAATGGATTTTTATAAAATTGGAGGAGAGAAAATGTTTAAGTTTAACACAATTCAAGAAGCTATAGAAGATATAAGGGAAGGAAAAATAATAGTTGTAATCGATGATCCTGATAGAGAAAATGAAGGGGATTTATTGATGGCAGCAGATATGGTTACTGGAGAAGCTATAAACTTTATGGCTAAGTACGGTAGAGGTCTTATATGTATGCCTATAGAAGAAAAAAGAATGAAAGAATTAGATATTAATCCAATGGTTATTAATAATACTGATAATCATGAAACTGCTTTTACGGTATCTATTGATCATATTGATACAACAACAGGAATATCAGCTTCTGAAAGAGCTTTAACTATTAAGAAGGTTTTAGAGGATAGTAAGCCAGAAGACTTTAGAAGACCAGGACATGTATTTCCATTAATAGCTAGATGTGGAGGAGTATTAGAGAGAATAGGTCATACTGAAGCTGCTGTAGATATAGCTAAGCTTGCAGGATTAAAGCCAGCAGGAGTTATATGTGAAATTATGAGTGAAGATGGCACTATGGCGAGAACACCAGAACTTATAGAATTTGCAAAAACTAATAATTTGAAGATTATCACCATAGCAGATTTAGTTGAGTATAGAAGGAAAGAAGAAGCAAAGAAAACTTTAGTTGAAAGAGTCGTTGAAATAAAAATGCCAACTAGATATGGGGATTTTAAGATGTTTGGCTTTATAAATAAATTAAATGGAGAGCATCATATTGCACTGGTTAAGGGAGAAATAAATGAAGAGACACCAATCTTAGCAAGAGTTCACTCTGAATGTTTAACTGGAGATGCATTAGGCTCAAAAAGATGTGATTGCGGGGAACAATATGATGCAGCCATGAAGAAAATTTCTGAAGCAGAGTCAGGAATATTACTTTATATGAGACAAGAAGGTAGAGGAATAGGACTTATAAATAAGATGAAAGCCTATGCCCTTCAAGATCAAGGTCATGATACAGTACAAGCCAATGTTATGCTTGGATTTCCAGCGGACCTTAGAAGTTATGATGTAGCAGCAGGAATTTTAAAAGATTTAGGTGTTAAAAGGATAAAACTTATGACAAATAATCCTAAAAAAATAGATGGCTTATTAGAGTATGGGATAGAAGTTGTAGAGAGAGTTCCAATTCAGATGAATCATAATGAGAAAAATGAATTTTATTTAAAAACTAAAAAAGAAAAATTAAATCATATGTTAATTTAATAAAATTAAAATAAATAATAAAATATTAGGAGGAAAAAGAAATGAAAATTATAGAAGGAAATTTAGTAGCAGAAGGTCTAAAGATAGGAATAGTTGTAGGGAGATTTAATGAATTCATAGTTTCAAAGTTATTAGGGGGAGCATTAGATGGATTAAAGAGACATGGAATAGACGAAGACGATATAGAAGTAGCATGGGTACCAGGAGCATTTGAACTTCCTTTAGTAGCAAAAAAAATGGCTAAAAATGAAAAGTATGATGCTATAATCTGCTTAGGAGCAGTAATAAAGGGATCAACTCCTCATTTTGATTATGTATGTGCCGAAGCTTCAAAAGGAATTGCATCAGTCTCATTACAAACTGAAAAGCCAGTAATCTTTGGAGTGTTAACAACTGATACAATCGAACAAGCTATTGAAAGAGCTGGAACTAAGGCTGGGAATAAAGGATATGATGCAGCGGTAACAGCAATAGAGATGTCAAATCTTTTAAAGAATTTTTAATACTATGGATCAAATAAAGAATATTATATTTGATTATGATGGAACTCTTCATAATAGTATAAAAATATATGAACCAGCATTTAATAAAGCATATAAATATTTAGTAGAGAAAGGTTATACTGAAGAGAAAGTCTTTAAGGATAAAGATATAAAAAAATGGCTAGGATATAATTCTATAGATATGTGGAACGAATTTATGCCAAACCTTGCAAGAGAAGAAAAAGAAAAATGTAGCTTAATTATAGGTTCAGCTATGATAGAGTACTTGAATAAAGGTAATGCTGAGCTTTATGACGGAGCTTTGGAGATTCTTAATGAGTTGAAGCATAGAGGGTATAGATTAATATTTTTAAGTAATTGCAAAGTTGAATATATGAATAAACATAAAAAAATATTCAAGTTAGATAATTATTTTACTGATTTTTATTGTGCTGAACAATTTGATTTTATACCTAAATATAAAATATTTAAATTAATAAAGAAAAAATATGAAGGAGATTTTATTGTAGTTGGAGATAGATTCGTAGATATAGAGATGGCAACTGTAAATAATGTACATTCAATAGGATGTTCATATGGTTTCGGTAATAATGATGAGCTAAAAAATGCTACTGTAATAGCAAAAGATATTAAAGATATTAAAGAATTAATAATAACTTGGGATAGATTGTTAAATGAAAAAAATATGCTAAAGGAAAGCTAGAATAGTAAAAGTAATAATTAAAGATTTAGAAAATCTATCTAAAGAAGCTTAATAATATAAGCGTGCACACTTTTATAATTATATAAGAGTGTGCATTTTTATATTATAAGGTATTTTATTTTTGAATTTATAAAAATGGAAAATAAATTAAAGTGAATGTAGTTTATATTAATAGAAAAATATATAATAAAATTAAGGGGATATTTGAGAGGAGTGAAGTAATATGGAGCTTATTTTTTATACGGAAGAAAATGAAAGACAAATAAATTCTTATACTCTTACAGAGGGACAACTTCGATATACTGGACATCCAATTGAATGTGTAGAATTAGGAAAAGAGGATATGGATCGTTATTCTATTCTAGGTATAGAAGGAGAAGAAGTAGTAACATTTTTTTGCTTACATAAAAATGAAGGTGTAAAGCCATATTCAAATAACAGAAATGCAATTTTATTAAGAGCATTTTCAACAGATACTTATTTTCAAAGAAAAGGATATGCGAAGAAAGCATTAATGCTTTTGCCTAATTTCATAAAAGAAAACTTCGAAGATATAAATGAAATTGTATTAGCCGTAAATGTAAAAAATGAAGTAGCACAAGGATTATATAAAAAGTATGGGTTTGAAGATGAAGGTTTGAGGAAAATGGGTAAAAAAGGTGAATTTATTATTATGAGTTATTATTTATAGACAATTAGGATGTTATTTCCATTATTTAATATAAATTTAGAATAAAGAAAAGGAGGATTATATGCAAAAAGAAATTATAAATAATACAAAATTATTAAATGAACAAGGGAATTTAAGCCAAACAGGATATGCGAGGAGCTTAATATTAGATTATGATAGAAAAGATATTAAAGCAGGCTCTCTACGTATTAAAGAATGGGATTATTATTTAATATATAATGATGAATATGGGATTGCTTTAACTCTTGCGGATAATTCTTATATGAGCTTAGAAAGTGTTTCTATTTTAGATTTTAAAAATGCAAGAGAAAAAACAGTTTCTCCAATGCAACTACTTTCTCTTGGGAAAGTAAATATGCCTTCAAGTTCTAAAGAAGGAGATGTAGTTTATACTTCTAAGAAAATTCATTTATCATATAAACATAAAGATGGCAAAAGAATTTTAGAATGTAGGATGGATAATTTTCATGATAAACAAACATTTAATTGTTATCTTGAATTAGATGAAGAACCTCAAGATTCAATGGTTATTTCGACTCCATTTAATAAAGACAAGCATTTTTATTATAATCAAAAAATAGTAGGATTTAAAGTTAGTGGTTATTTTCAATTAGGCGACTTTAAATATGAATTTAGTAAAAATAATACAAGAGGTATTTTAGATTGGGGTAGAGGTGTTTGGACTTATAAAAATATATGGTACTGGGGTTCAGGTTGTGGAATAGTAGACAATCATGAAGTAGGATTTAATATTGGATATGGATTTGGAGACACAAGTGCTGCAAGTGAAAATGCTATTTTTTATGATGGTACTTTGCATAAGTTAGAAGATGTTACATTTAATATCCCAATTGATGAAAACGGAAATTGTTTATATATGAAACCTTGGACTTTTACAAGTAGTGATAAAAGATTTGAAATGCAATTTGAACCTATTTTAAATAGAGCTTCTTGTACTGATGTAAAATTAATTTGCAGTGATCAAAATCAAGTTTTTGGTAAATTTAATGGTACTATGATCTTAGATGATGGTACAAAGATAGTCTTAAAAGATTTCTTAGCCTTTGCAGAAAGAGTTTTGAATAAGTGGTAGAGAACACCTATATTAAAAAAGGATAATAAAAATAAGATATGAAGATTTTAATTAAAAATCTTAAATGAATAGAATTCTTTTAATAATAAAATAATATAATATAATATAAGAATACACACTCTAATTATAAATAGTAGAGTGTGAATTTTTTTAAATGCCTTATTTTAGAGTTATATAGTATTTTGAAAAAACAAATATATCTGGTAAAATATAAATATAGTGAAAAGTGATGATACATATTAAATGAAAGAAGTGATATTATGTGTTTAACAAGTAATTTAATGAGCCAAGAGAAGATAGTAGTTCTAAAAGCAACTAGTGATACAGTAAATGATGTAATAAAGAATGGAATTTATGCATTAACTAATTTACCTAATAATTATGCTAGGTTTGAAAAGTTTGTATTAGTAGATGATGGTGATGCTAATGAAGCTAAGGTTTTAGCTATAGGAAATATAAGTGAACCGTATGCAATAAATGAAAATAGTAAGTCAGTGAATATATTTAATAATACCAATTGGAAATGGGAATATGAGTTATCTAATATTGTGGACTTAAGAGGAGATACATTAACACTTGAAGATGTATTTATGGAACAAGGATTAAATGAAATTAACTACACTGTTCAATTTTAATTTAGAGATATTTTAGAAAAATATCTATTATTTTTAAAGCACTATAGTAAACGTTTAAATAGTGCGTTTGTACACTTTTCTATAATTCAAAATGAAGTGAGGAATTATTACATTCAGTATAGAAGGATATAAATATTATATGATGGAGACTTGGAGCAGCGCGAGGTCGCAACAATATAATATTTATATCCTCCTTTTTAATCAAATGAATGAATTTATATATCTAAGAGCTCTACTTATACTAGTAACTACAACAGAGCCATGATTTTCTTCTGGGGCAACATATATAGTACAATTATCATTGAATTCCATAATTTTATTATATATATTATTAGCGCCTTCAACCATGTAGCCTTCTTTTTCACCAACACCTATAAATATATTTTTATTACTCTTTTCTAAGGATGGGAATTTTAAAAGTTCATAGTCATTCCACCAAACAGATGGGCTGAATGAGATTATATTTTTATATAAATTAGAACCTTTTAATAAGTTCCATAATACATAATATCCACTTAGTGAATGTCCAACAATTGTAATATTGTCTCTATCAAAGTTAAGATTAGATTCAATTATTGGAATAAGTTCTTTTTCTATGAAAGAACTAAATCTTTCACTTCCTCCAAGATTTCCAGGTATTTTAAATTTTTTTGCTTCTTCAACGAAATAGTTATCCGCTGGAGCTGTAAAGTCTAAAAATCTTTTTTCTTTCATTTCAAATTCTTGATGAGATATGCCAACAACTATAGCTGGCTTAACACCAGTTTTAACAGAAACTTTGCTTTGTTGTTTTACACAAGCTTTAACTACTTCAAAGCAGTTTATACCATCTAGAACAAAGATTAATGGTAAATTATTAGTCGCAGGGGCATTTGGGATATAGAAGCTAATATCATAAAAACTATCAGTATAGTTAGATTTAATTTTAAAATTGTTCATAAATATCTCCCTTTATGTTAATATTTAGTAACAAGTATAAAATATTAAAAGGAAAAGGTCAACGAGTATGAAAAAAAGTATTAATTGGTTAATTGAATATTTTTCTGAAAATTCTATAGAATTTGTTGATATTTTTAAGAGTGGCTTACCTCCAAAAGAAAAAGATCTTAATAGAAGAACGGCTAAGAACTTATGCGGGATTGTAATACCTATACAAGGAGAATGCTCATTTTCATTAAATGACGATAAATATAATTTGAATAAAAATAAAATACTTCATTGTGGATCAAATATGAAGATAAGAGTGGAGACAGAGGATTTAGGTATAGAATATTATGTAGTTCATTATAAAAATATTGCAGCTCCTGAAAAGTTTAAGGACATAGAAGAAGAATCTTTTTATTTAGAAATCGAGGATAGACTATTGTTATTAAAGTACTGTGAAAGTATTATTGATAAATCATTAAGTCCAGATAATTATTCGAAGTTTTCTTGTAAAGTTGATTTCATAAATTTTATAGACGAATTAGTAAAAAATGTGAGAGCATCACAGTATAACGATAAATTAAAGCTAGTTAATAGGGGAATTGAGTACATAAATAAGAACTATAATTATCCAATATCGATAAGCGAGATATCAGATATGTTAGAAATGGATAGAAGAAGATTTAGTGAAATCTTTCAAGAAATTACAGGTCTATCGCCTATAAAATATTTAACAGAATATAGATTAAAGGAAGCTAAAAGATTATTAAGATTTTCAGGTTATACAATTTCTGAAATAGCTGATATGACTGGATATAATGATTGCTTTTATTTTAGTAAAACATTTAAAAAGAATGTAGGGGTATGCCCTAGAAGGTATAGAGAAATTAATAGTGATTTTACTGAAAACTTAATAATTAAACGGTAAATTCGGCAAAAGTACAAAAAATATTTAATAAAGTCTATTTTACCACTCATAATATTCTGATAAAATAATCATTAGTTGAAAATGATTATCATTATGAATGGAGGATACACATGAAAAAATATTTAGCATTATTGCTATCAACAATCCTAGTTGGAAGTTTAACAGCTTGCGGAGCAAAGGAAACAACAGAACAAGATAATGTAGAAAATGTAGAGAGCGCAGATACACCATTTACAGTAAATTATTTAGGACAAGATTATTCCTTTGACAAAAAGGTTGAAAATGTAGTTCTTGCAAGTTTAGAAGGTATGGAAGATGTAGCAGCTCTAGGTATTAAAGCAGTAGGTGTTTTAGAAGTTGCTGGAGAGGTACCTAAGTACTTAGCTGAAGATTTTAATGGTGCAGCTTTAGTTGGAGATAAAAAAGCTCCTAATCCAGAAGCTATATTAGGATTAGACCCTGACGTTATTATAGGAACTTCAAAATTCTCAGAAGAAGTGATGGGGCAATTAAATAAGATAGCAGTAACAATACCATATTCACATATATCATCTAATTGGAAAGATAATCTTGTAGCTTTAGGAGAGATAACAGATAAGACAGATGAAGCTAATAAATTAATTTCAGATTACGAAGCAAAAGCTTCAGATGCAAAAGAAAAAGTTTCAAGTGAATATAAGGATCAAGATATTTTAGTTATTAGAGTTAGAGGCGGAATAATGTATGTATATCCAGCAGATGTATATTTAAATCCAGTTTTATATACAGATTTAGGATTAAAAGTTCCAGATATAGTTACTCAAGCGAAAGCACAAGCTGAATTAACAATTGAAACTTTAGCTGAAATAAATCCAGATGCAATCTTCTTACAATTTGAAGATAGTGAAAATACAGATGCTCCAGAAGCACTAAATGAACTTTTAGCAAATCCTATATTTACAAGCTTAGAAGCTTCTAAAAATGACAAAGTATTTGTAAATACTGTTGAACCTTTAGCTCAAGGTGGAACAGCTTGGTCAAAGGTTAGATTCTTAGATGCAGTTGTAGATAATCTATTAAAATAAAAAGTGAGTATAAAAGTATAATTTAATTTTAGAAACTCCGTCAGGAGTTTCTTCTTTAATTTTACATTTTACATTTTACATTTTACATTGCGCTTCAGCGCTAACTTTAAGGGGATAAATATGAGGGATCTTAATAAGAAATTTTTATTAATATTTATAATATGTATAGTAGGAATAATTAGTGTGACTATTTTATCAGTAAGTATGGGAACTAAGGCCATACCAAAAGAAGTAGTCTATGATGCTATTTTTAAATTTGATGAAAGTAATGTAGATCATATAATAATTAGAAATAATAGATTACCAAGAACTATTGCTGTATTAGTAGTTGGAGGTTTTTTAGCTGTAGCTGGTTCAATTATGCAAGGAATAACAAGAAATTATTTAGCTTCTCCAGCTCTTATGGGAGTAAATGATGGTTCAGCTTTTTTAATTACTATAGCAATGGTTTTTTATCCAGGTCTTTCAAATGGGAGTCTAATTTTAGTTTCTATAATTGGATCTATAATAGGAGCTGTACTAGTATTAGGTATAGGCTCGTCTATAAAAAATGGGTTATCTCCTGTTAGACTTGCAATTATAGGAACAATAATAGGGAGCTTTTTAAGTAGTTTAGGCTCTGCTATTGCAATGTACTTTCAGGTTTCTCAGACCATTTCAGCTTGGTACAATACAAAGGTTCATACTGTGAATAATGACTTATTAAAGATTATAGTACCAATAGGTCTTATTGGCATTTTAATATCAATAATGGTAGCAAAGGATATTACTATAACTTCTTTAGGCGAAGATATAGCTATTAGCTTAGGACAAAAAACTAATATAGTAAAATATTTATCTATGGCAGCTGTAGTATTATTAACAGCTACTTCTGTTGCATTAGTAGGAAAAATTGCTTTTGTTGGATTAGTTATACCAAATATTACGAGGATGATAGTTGGACATGATTATAAATATATTATTCCATATTCCTTAATAGGTGGAGCATTTTTCTTAGGACTATGTGATTTAATAAGTAGGTACATATCTTTTCCGTTTGAAACACCAATCGGAACTGTAACTGCTATTATAGGCGTACCTTTCTTCTTATATATGATAAAAGTAAAGGGAGGAGCTAAAAATGCATAGGAAAAAACTTAAATATTCTTTTGTAATAATAGCATTAGTTATATTAATCTTAGCAGCTTTTTATATACATTTAATTAATGGAATGTTTGATATAAGCGTTTTAGAGGTATTTCAAACTTTATTCAATTTAAATGATAATGAGAAATTTAGATTAGTAGTTTTTGAATTTAGGCTTCCAAGAATAGTTATAGCTATATTAATTGGAATAGGGCTATCAATAGCGGGTCTTTTTCTTCAAGGAATTACAAAAAATGAATTAGCTGATCCAGGAATTTTAGGGATAAATTCTGGTGCAGGAGCAGCAGTTATAATATATATGTATTTTGTTAATTTTAAAGCATCAGCGTCTGATGGAAGTAATATTTTAAGTATATTTGCAATGCCTGTGTTTGGATTTATTGGAGGGCTTTTAGCTGCCTTAATAATATTATTATTTTCAAATAATAATAAAAAGATGGATATGCAAAGGCTTATCCTAACTGGTATAGCAGTAAATAGTGGATTTTCAGCTGTTTCAATGCTTTTTTCTATGAAGATGAATGCTTCAGATTTTGAATTTGCAGCTATTTGGCAAGCTGGTTCAATATATAATGCAAACTGCACTTTCATTTATATGATGCTCCCTTGGATAATAATTTTAAGTTTGTATCTTTATAGAAAAGTTCATTTATTAGATTATTTTCAATTAGAAGAAAGCAGTATAGTTAGCTTAGGTATAGATTTAGACAAAGAAAAAAGAAAACTATTATTTGCTTGCGTTGGATTAATTAGCTCCTGTGTATGTGTAGCTGGGAATATAGGATTTATCGGATTGATGGCACCACATATAGCTAGACAATTAGTAGGTATAAAGCATAGAAAACTTATGCCAGTAACCGCTTTAGTTGGAGTTTTTCTTTTAATATTATCAGATTTTATTGCTAAAACTGTTTTTGCACCATCAGAATTAGCTGTTGGGATAGTAATATCTATAATAGGAATTCCTTATTTTATATATTTATTATACAAATCGTAAAGAGGTAGGATATGAAAAAAGCTATTGATATTAAAAATTTAAAAGTAGGATATGATAAAAAAATTATAATTAAAGATTTAAACCTTACTCTTGAAAAAGGTAAGATAACTAGCATTATTGGTGCTAATGGATGTGGTAAATCAACTTTATTAAAAAGTATAGGAAGAATATTAAAAAAAGAAAAAGGAAATATATTTCTTCTAGATAAAGATATGAATGATATGAAGAGTAAGGAAATAGCAGAAAAGCTAGCTATATTATCTCAAAATCCAACTGCACCTTCTCAGCTTAAGGTTGAAGAGCTGGTCTCTTATGGAAGATATCCTCATAGAAATAATGTAAATAAATTATCAAATGAAGATAAAAATAAAATTGAATGGGCGTTAGAAGTGACAAATACACTTGAGTTTAGAGATAGAGAATTATCAGATTTATCAGGTGGACAAAGACAAAGGGTTTGGTTAGCCATGGCATTGGCACAAGATACAGAGATATTATTGTTAGATGAACCAACAACTTTTTTAGATATGTCTCATCAACTTGAGGTACTTAATATTGTAAAGAATTTAAATGATAAAGAAGGTTGTACTGTAGTAATGGTGTTACATGATATAAATCATGCTGCTAAGTATTCTGATTTTATTGTAGCAATGAGAAGTGGCAAGATACTTTATAATGATGAACCAAATTCAATAATGAATAAGAAGGTTTTAAAGGATATTTACAATATAGATGCAGACCTTGTAAAAAGTGAAAATTATGATGTGCCATTATGTTTAAATTATGAATTATTATAATAAAAATGTATAAGATTGATTAACCTCAATCTTATACATTTTTTATTTGTTTAGATGTGAAAATAAATGAATAAGAAGGGGGAAATATACAAGATAAATTTATGGAAATATATATTTTTATTTCATAATAGTAAATATTTTGTTAATAAAGTAAAAAAATGTAGAAAAATGAGGGAAAAACTTATATTATAGGAAATAGTTTTAATTAGAATTAATAAAATTCAATAAAATTTTATTTATGAACATCAGGGGGGAATATATGCACAATAGGATAAAAGCACTAATAGTTGCAGCTATGGTTGCTACCAATAGTGTTTCTCCAACATTAGAGGTATTAGCTAATGAACTTGAGAGGGAGAGAGTTAGTGAAGAAATTGCAACTATTTTAACTACAGAAGAAAAAACTGAAAATAACATTACTTTAGATATTAATGAAAGTGAAAAAGTAGATAAAGAAGAAAGTGTTGATGAAAAAACTGAAGATAGTATAACTTTAGATATTGACGAAAGTAAAAGTGAAGAAAAAGAAAAAATCGCTGATAAACAAGAAATTGTTAATAAAGAAGAAAACTTGATTCAGAATCAAACAAATATTTTAGAAGAGAATACTAATGTAACAACTAAGGGAATAAATAAGTTAGAAATTAAACCAAATCAAGGAGCTTATGATTGGGGATATGGTGCTACTAACGAAATTGCTATACTTGTAGACTTCGATAATATAACTAATAAAAAGGTGTTAGAAATAGAATTAGCAGAAGGAATGGCATTTGATAGATACCCTGTAAAAGGTAGTCCTTCAAATAAAATAGAGTATGAGGGGACAAATGAAGATAAAGCAGTAATAGCAAATGTTTTAGAAAGACCTGTTAAAGATTTAATTACAAATCAATATAGTGGTAAGTTATCATATGAAATTAATAGCTCAACAAGAACAGCAAATATTGTAATTAAAGTATCTGTAGATAGATATAAATATTATGGGCCTAAGGAAATACAAAATGCAATTAAAGTTACAGTGAAAGAAAGTGATAAAGTACAAAAATCAGAAACTATAAATGTACAAGCTGTAAATAATACCTTAGGTGAGAAAAATAATTCATTAAATATAAGTGCAACAGGAAGAACAATGCAAGCACAACGAGGAGATGAAGCTACTACATACAGTTATTTCAGAAATACAACCTCTAAAGTACAAACTGATAATAATGGTATAATGAGTTTTACATATATAAAAAGTGCAATATTAACTATGTACTATCCTAAACATACAACTTTTGTAGATGTTAATAATTTACCAGATGGTGCTACAGTTGAAAATAAGCCAGCAGATAATAAAGTTATAATAACTATGCCTAATCAAACCATTGAAAATAGCAATGTTAGTTTAACTTACAAGGTAGATAGTGATGCTCCATATGGAATTATAGAGTCAAAAAATAATAATACTATGGAAGTTGAATATTATGATGGAACAAAACAAACTTTAATAGCAGATAAATTAGATAGTGTACAAGTAGTTGATCCTAACACATTAGGTTCTATTATAGAGATGAGTGTATTAGATGGATATTATCATGATTATAATGGTAACAGTTTATCAATGGGTGGATATATATATTTAGATAAAGCTACTTTAATAGAATATACTGATCAAGTGTTTGAATATAGTTTTTCAAATTGGAAAACTAGAAAAGTTTTATTACCATATGGAATAAATGATGTAGTAGATATAAAATATACACTTATTGGAGATACAACAGAATATTCTATGACTATTGATCAGCTTTCTGATTTTGGAGGAGAGAATAGACTAATTGATGCAGATAAATTAAATATTGGTGATGATAAATACTTTGAAAAAGTAGTCTTTGAAGTGAAAAGTATACAAAAAGATTTAAATCATATTGATAAAGGAAGACATAATAAATATACTATAAGCTTTGGAGAGTTAGAAGGTGGATTTGATAAAGGAAGTACAACTGTAAAAATATATTCTAAAGCAAATCCAAATGTAAAGAGAGAGATAAGTAGAGAAATAACAAGAGTTAGTAAACCAGAAAAAATAGCTATATCATCTGGAGGGGCTTCTGTTACAGAAACAGCAGATAAATCATATAAAGCTAAAACTATTTTTGAGGCTAATAAAGGGTTTACTAGAGAAAAAGAGTTCTCTCATTACTTAGAAAATCCTGAGATAATTATAAGAATGCCTCAAGGATTTAATCTGTCAAAATCAAGTATAAAATTAACTCAAGATAAACTTCCAATAAACTTTAATATTACTGAACATATTAGTAAAGTAGATGGAGCAGTAATATATACACTTGAAACTACAGATGTTAAGATTGGTGGATTTGATCCAATAACATTAGCAGTAAATCCAACTCTTAATATTGAATTTGATTTTACTGTAGATGCTAATGTTGGTGGATTATTTAATATAAATCAGATGATATTTATAGGGAAAAAAGGTGCCAATATAGATAAATATTATGGAAATGCAGATATTGTAGTTTCAACAGATGACTTTGGTCTACTTCCAACAGGGGAAAATAGATCCCTTGGAAGAAGTGAGTCTAAAGAATTTGATATAATAAAAACAAGCGAGCTTATTGTAACAACACATGTTAGAGACAGTGGAAGTCATATTGATAAAAAACCATATGATAAAGCTGACGAAGAAAATACAGCTATAAAAATAACAAAAGATAGTCTTATAGACTTTATAGTTAGAATTGAAAATAATACTTTAAATGCAACTAAAGAAGTTGAAGTTTATGTACCAATTCCTAAAAAAGGACTTAATATGGGCATTGACGTTCAAGAGGAAGAATTTACTTGGGATATGGAGCTTGTTAAAGATCAAAATGGAAATGTGGTAAATGCAAGTGATATATTTGAAATTTCCTATGGAATAACAGAGAGTGGAAAGACTAAATATAGTAGTGATTATTCTCCAAATGCAGATGTTGTGAAAATTGTAGCTAAAAAGGATATAGAAGCAAGCAAGATTGAAGAAATAAAGTTTACCTTTAAAGCTGTAGATGATATACCAGAAGAACAAGTAGGTTCACTTAATGTATTTAATGCAATTTATACTAAGAAATATGATAGTGGTTCTAAAGTAATATTAAAAGGAAATTCTGTAGGATTTAAGTTAGCAACAGGAAATATTAAAGGAATAGCATTCTTAGATAATGATAGAGATGGATTATACATAGGTAAAGATAATAATGGAGTAGATATATTATTAGCCGATATAGAAGTTGAACTATTTGACAAGTCAGGGACATTAATAGCAAAAAGTAAAACAAATTCAAATGGTGAATATAGCTTTGAAGGATTGTCTGATGGAGAGTATGAAGTTAAAGTAATAAATAAAGAAGGAGCTTTAGATCCAAATACAGCAGGGGCGAAAAGATTTACAAAAACAACAACGATTTCAGGAGACTCATATAAAAATGATTCAGATTTAGTAAGCACAGATAATGAAACTGCTAGTCTATCAATTAGTATGCCAACTAAATCAAATATAAATGATTATATAAATGATTATATAAATGTTGGATTTGTTGAACCTATTAATATTAGTATAATAACAGATGGAAATGGAACAGTATCAGGAACAAATTCGGGGAATTATAGAATTTGGCAGTTTGATGAAATAGAATCCCCTGAGACAGTAACACCAAATATTGGATATAACTTTGTTAATTATACTAATGCCGATACTGGAGCAGTGTTTACTTTCCCAAGTGAAGTAAGCTCAGATACTACTATAAAAGCTAACTTTGAAAAAATAAGATATCAAGTAAGTCTTCATGCGAATGAGGGAACTAATGGTAGTAAAACAGCAATAGAAGTAGCTTTTGATGAGTCAATAAAGGATGGATTAGATTCATTAACACCTGATGAGCTACCAACAAGAAAGGGATATAAACTAGTTGGATGGGCTAGAAAAGAAGATGGAACTGGCATAATTGGAAAAGATGATAAAATGGAAGATTCATCAATAACTCTGTATGCAGTATGGGAAAAAGTAGTATACACAGTAGACCTTAATGCAAATAATGGAGTAGCAGGTAGTAAACCACAATTAGAATTAACTTTTGAAGATAACATAAAAGATTCATTAGATTCGTTAACACCTGATGAACTACCAACAAGAAAGGGATATAAACTAGTTGGATGGTCTAGAAAAGAAGACGGAACTGGCTTAATTGGAAAAGATGATAAGATGGAAGATTCATCAATAACTCTTTATGCAGTATGGGAAAAAGTAGTATACACAGTAGACCTTAATGCAAATGATGGAGTAGCAGGTAGTAAACCACAATTAGGATTAACTTTTGAAGATAACATAAAAGATTCCCTAGACTCATTAACACCTGATGAGCTACCAATAAGAAAGGGATATAAACTAGTTGGATGGGCAAGAAATGAAGATGGAACTGGCTTAATTGGAAAAGATGATAAGATGGAAGATTCATCAATAACTCTTTATGCAGTATGGGATAAGGCATCTGTAATAAAAGGAGCAACTGATATAACAATTAAGGTAGGAAGTTCATTGGATCTAATGGATGGAATAGATGCAGAAGACACTGAAGATGGAAACCTAAAAGGAAGTATAGTAGTAAGTGGGGATAAATTGGATACAAATGTACCAGGAAGATACGAAGTAATCTACACAGTAACAGATAGTGCAGGAAACATAACTACAGTAACAAGAGTTGTGACAGTAGATGGAGCACCAGTAATAACAGGAGTTATAGATACAACAATTAAAGTAGGAAGTTCATTTGACCTAATGGATGGAGTAGATGCAGCAGACACTGAAGATGGAAACCTAAAAGGAAGTATAGTAGTAAGTGGAGATAAATTAGATACAAATGTACCAGGAAGATACGAAGTAATCTACACAGTAAAAGATAGTGCCGGAAACGAAACTACAATAACAAGAGTTGTGACAGTAGATGGAGCACCAGTAATAACAGGAGTTACAGATACAACAATTAAAGTAGGAAGTTCATTAGACCTAATGAATGGAATAGATGCAATAGACGCTGAAGATGGAAACCTAAAAGGAAGTATAGTAGTAACTGGAGATAAATTAGATACAAATGTACCAGGAAGATACGAAATAATATACACAGTAACAGATAGTGCAGGAAACGAAACTACAGTAAAAAGAATAGTAACCGTATATGGAGCTCCAGTAATAATAGGAACTGAGGATACAACACTTAAGGTAGGAAGTGAATTTGATCCATTAGCTGGAGTAACTGCAAAAGATACTGAAGGCAAAGAATTAAATATATCAATAAGTGGAGACATAGTAGATGTAAATAAACCAGGAAAATATACTGTAACATATACAGTGATAGATGATATAGGAAATACAACTACTGTAAAAAGAATAGTAACTGTATATGGAAATCCAGCAATAATAGGAACTGATGATATAACACTTAAGGTAGGAAGTGAATTTGATCCATTAGCTGGAGTAACTGCAAAAGATACCGAAGGTAAAGAATTAAATATATCAATAAGTGGAGACACAGTAGATATAAATAAACCAGGAAAGTACACTGTAACATATACTGCTACGGATGATTTAGGAAATGTAACTACTGTAAATAGAATAGTAATAATAGAAGAGATAAACAATTCATTAGAACCAGATGATTCTGTTGATAAAGAAGAAACAGAGGAAGAAGCACCAGAAGATTCTGTTGATAAAGAGGAAACAGAGGAAGAAGCACCAGAAGATTCTGTTGATAAAGAAGAAACAGAGGAAGAGGCACCAGAAGATTCCGTTGATAAAGAGGAAACAGAGGAAGAAGCACCAGAAGATTCTGTAGATAAAGAAGAAACAGAGGAAGAAGCACCAGAAGATTCTGTAGATAAAGAAGAAACAGAGGAAGAGGCACCAGAAGATTCTGTAGATAAAGAAGAAACAGAGGAAGAAACACCAGAAGATTCTGTTGATAAAGAAGAAACAGATGAAGAAGAAAAAACAGAGGGAAATGAATCAATAAATTCTAACATCCCTAATACTGGTGATAAAGGTATGTTCTCATATTTATTATTAGCTATGTCTTCTATGATAGGTTTAGTGAAAAGTACGAAACGTAAAAAAGAGTAATATAAATTTACAATCTAAATTGTATTAATGTATTAATAAAAATTAGCAGCAAACTAGATTGAAAGTATTTTTATTTTCAATCTAGTTTGTTGTTTTTTATTAAATATTTTTAGAAAGATATGAAAAGTATATATACTGTAAAAATAAAATCAAATGTAGTACAATATTCATAGAGTTAAATTAGTACCTGGAGGACAAAAAAATGGAGTTATTACCATTAGGATCAATAGTTGTTTTAAGAGATGGATATAAAAAATTAATAGTAATTGGAAGAAAAATATATTCAGGAAATGGTGAGAATCTAAATGATTATTTAGGATGTCTTTATCCAGAGGGATATTTAGGTGAAGAACATTGTTATGTTTTTAATAATGAAGATATAGATCAAGTTATACATAGAGGATATTCAGATTTAGAAGAAGAGACATTTATAAAAGCGTTAAAAGAAATGATTTAAAAGATGCATAAGACTGTAACTAACAGTTTTATGCATCTTTTTTGCGTAAATAGAAGGATTACCTCTTATTAGGGGTAGAGCTATAGAGGCGTACAACCCTTATAATATCTAGCTGGACAAATTTGTCACCAACGTTAGTTGACAAAAGGAAGGTTTCTTCAAATTGAATTAGGTAGTAGTCATACATATAATTAGATTATAAAGTAAAAGTTTACAACAGAATAAAAATAAAATAAATGGAGGGGAATTTAATGACAAATTCTAAAACTACTACAAAAGATACTATGCAGAGATTTGGAAAATTTCTAAGTGGTATGGTAATGCCTAACATTGGAGCTTTTATAGCTTGGGGACTTATAACAGCATTTTTTATTCCTACTGGATGGACACCAAATGAATCATTATCAACTTTAGTTGATCCAATGATTAAGTACTTATTACCTCTATTAATTGGTTTCACTGGCGGTAAAATGGTTGCAGGATCAAGAGGTGGAGTTATCGGAGCAGTTGCGACTATGGGAGTTATAGTTGGTGCAGAGATTCCAATGTTTATTGGAGCTATGATAATGGGACCTTTAGCAGGCTTCGTAATTAAGAAATTTGACGAAGCTGTTGAAGGAAAAGTACCAGCAGGCTTTGAAATGTTAGTAAACAACTTCTCAATCGGTATTTTAGGAATGCTAATGGCTATACTTGCATACTTTGCAATAGGACCAGTAGTTGTTCTATTAACAGGTTTCTTAAAAGCAGGTGTTGAATGGCTAGTTTCAAGAAAGTTATTACCTTTAGTTTCAATCTTTATAGAACCAGGTAAGATTTTATTCTTAAACAATGCAATTAATCATGGAATTCTAGGACCAATAGGAATAGAACAAGTTCAAGAAGCAGGAAAATCAATAATGTTCTTACTAGAAGCGAATCCAGGTCCAGGATTAGGTATTCTTTTAGCTTATTGGATGTATAGTAAGGGAGCTGTAAAGCAATCTGCACCAGGAGCAGTAATAATACACTTCCTTGGAGGTATTCACGAAATTTACTTCCCATACGTATTAATGAACCCAGCACTTATCTTAGCTGTAATGGCTGGAGGAGCATCAGGTATATTAACATTCTCAATTTTAGGAGCTGGTCTTGTAGCAACTCCTTCACCAGGAAGTATATTTGCATTAATAGCAATGGCACCAAAGGGCGGATTATTACCAGTTCTAGCTGGAGTTTTAGTTGCAACAGTAGTTTCATTCATAGTAGCAGCACCATTTGTTAAGAGAGCTGCAAAAAGTGGAAAAGAAGAGAATCTTGAAGAAGCAAAAGCAAAAGTAAAAGAAATGAAAAATATAAATAAATCAAGCATTAAGAAAATAGTTTTTGCTTGTGATGCCGGAATGGGATCAAGCGCAATGGGGGCTTCAAGATTTAGAAATAAGATTAAAGAATTAGGACTTGGAATAGAAGTTGTTCATGCATCAGTTGACGAAATACCAAGTGGTACTGATATTGTAGTTACTCATAATACTTTAATAGAAAGAGCTAAAAAATCTTCACCAAATTCAGAAGTTATTGGAATTCAAAACTTCTTAACAGATGATAATATACAAGCGTTATTTGACAGATTAGCAAATAAAGAGTTAGCAGGTGCTACAAAATAAATTAATAGATAATAATACTCGAAAAGGCGTAAAATATTTGCGTCTTTTCTTTATTATTTATGAAGTTATATAAAGATTACTATAGGAACACCTATTTTTAATAAAGATTGTTATATTAATACCATTCTCAAGAAATAGATAATAGTCTGATATAATTAAATTAAAAATTAGATATTTATTTAGAAATGTCACTATCTAATTGAGACAATTATAATGGATGATTAAATTGAGTTAAGATATATCAAGGTTTAAAATAAAGGTGTAAGGAGTTGGGTAATCAAAAATGTCATTATTGGAGAGGTTTAATATGAAAACTAAAAAACTAAACTCTAGACAGAAAGAAATAATAAAGATATTAACTAAATCTACAGTTACGAATCCGTTAACAACGGCTTCAATAGCAGAGAAGTTATCAATAAGTTCTAGAACTGTACTTAGGGAAATGCCTAAGATAGAAGTATGGCTAGAAGAAAATGAATTTAAATTTATTAAAAAGCCAGGAGTAGGCTTAGTAATTGATGAAAGCTTAGAAAACCAAAAATTAATATTAGAATTACTAGAAATAGAAAAAATTGAAAAAGAGTACTCTAAAGAAGAGAGAAAAAAGATAGTGATTAGTGAACTTCTTATTTCACAAGAGCCAATTAAATTATTTTACTTTACATCACTTTTAAAGGTTTCAGAAGGAACTTTAAGTAATGATTTAGACAGTATAGAAGAATGGTTAAGAAAATTCAATATAAAGTTAGTTAGAAAACCAGGGCTAGGAATTTATGTTGAAGGTAAAGAAGATGATTACAGAAAGGCTTTAACTAATATCTTATATGATACTTTAGAAGAAAAAGAATTAATTAACCTTCTAAAAGGCTCCTTAATGACAAATAAAGATAATGGGGTAATAGAATTTTCAATAGAAAATAGACTTTTAAACTTCATAGATAAAGCTATTATTAAGTCTATTGAAGAAATTGTTGGAGGATTAGAAAAAGAAAATGATATTAAGCTTGTTGATAGCGCTTATATAGGCTTAGTAGTTCACTTATCTCTAGCAATTCAAAGAATAAAAAATAAAGAAAACATAAAGATGGATAAAGAAGTTTTAGATGAATTATCTAAACTACCAGAGTTTAAAATAGGAGAAAGATTAGTAAGAAACATTGAAAAGAAGTTTAATATAGAAATTCCAGTAGATGAAATTGGATATATAACAATGCACCTAAAGGGAGCTAAACTTAGGCTAAATTCTATTTCAGAATTAGAAAATGATATAGCTAATCTTGATATTAAGAGTATTTCGATAAAGATAATTGAAGTGATAGAAAAAGAATTAAGTGTTTTCTTAAAAGATGACGAAAAGCTTCTAAAGGATCTTACGAACCATTTAGTACCTGCTATTAATAGATTAAAGATGAAAATGAATATAAGAAATCCTTTATTAAAGAATATTAAACAAAAATACCCTATGGAATATATTGCTACGAAAAAAGCTTGTGAAATATTAAAGATAAGTACCAATGTGGAAGAAATACCAGAACCAGAGATAGCATATATAACAATGCACATAGCAGCAGCTATTTATAAAAAAGGATTTGAGGAGAAAATTAAAGTTGTGATTTCTTGTCCAACAGGTATAGGTACATCCAGTTTATTAGCAGCAATACTTGAAAAAGAATTCAATAATGTGACTGTTGCAGATACAATTTCTGCAATAAATATTAATGAAGATAGACTTAAGGAAGAACAAGTAGATCTTATAGTATCTACAGTACCATTAGAGATAGACTTTAAAAATATTTGTGTTGATCCAATTTTATCTATACAAGACAAAGCAGTATTACAAGATAACTTTAGAAAAATACTTAAGCAAAAGAAATATAAAAATATAATAAAAAAAGTAGATAATAATAAGAAAATGGGAATAAGAGAAATTACTGAAATAGGTAATGAAATCTTATTGATAGTTGATAATGTTCAAGTAAAAGAAATAAATAGTGCTAATAATGTTGAAGAACTTATATATGAAGCTAGTTATTTATTTACAGATAAAATAAATGAAGCTGAAGAAATAAGAAATAATATATTAAGTAGAGAAAAAATTAATAGTACTTATATAGAAGATTTAGGTATATTACTTTTACATTGCAAATGTAAATGTTTAGATGGGGGTAGATTTGGATATTTAAAAACAACTAATAATTTCAATTATGAGAAGGGGTCAATTAGTGGTGCTTTAGTATCTATAATACCTGAAAATCCTAAAGAAATTACTTCACAGCTTATAAGTAAAATAAATGGAGCAGTTATTGAGGATGAAAATTTCTTAAGGAGTTTAAATGAAGAAAATAGTAAAGAAGTATCTATAAGAGTTGAGAAAATATTAAAAGAGATCTTTATAAAAAAAATACAGATGAGCTTGGAGGGATAGGAAGTGATTAAAGCTAAAATTCAAGTATTTGGCAGATTCTTAAGTTCTTTGGTTATGCCAAATATAGGAGCATTTATTGCTTGGGGATTTATGACAGCACTTTTTATTCCAGAAGGATGGTTTCCCAATGAAAGATTAGCAGCATTAATAGAGCCAATGATAAAATATTTACTTCCCTTGTTAGTTGGAATAAAGGGAGGAAATATTATTGCAGGCTATAGAGGGGGACTTATATCAGCAGTAGTAACAATGGCAATGATAGTAGGAGCAGATGTTCCAATCTTAATTGGAGCAATGATAATTGGACCACTATCTGCTTATGTAATAAAGATATTTGATAAGTTAATAGAAGATAGAATTCCAGCTGGCTTTGAAATGCTAGTTAACAATTTTTCCATGGGAATAATTAGCATGATTCTAGCACTAATAGCTTTTTTAACGGTTGGACCAATAATTTCTGGAGCAACAACTTTTTTAAAAAACGGAGCAGAAGTTATTATATCAAAAGGGTTTATTCCACTTATCTCAATTTTTATTGAACCAGCAAAAATTTTATTCTTAAATAATGCTATAAATCACGGAGTATTATCTCCAATAGGGATGGAGCAAGCAAAAGAAGCTGGTAAATCAATTATGTTTTTATTAGAGTCTAATCCAGGACCTGGCTTAGGTATTATTTTAGCTTATTTGCTATATGGCAAGGGAGCAGAAAAGCAATCAGCTTTAGGAGCGTGGATAATTCACTTTTTTGGTGGTATTCATGAAATCTATTTTCCATATGTCCTAATGAATCCATTATTATTACTAGCAGTAATTTCAGGAGGAATGGCTGGAACTTTAATATTTTCTATATTAGGAGCAGGGCTAGTTGCAACACCATCGCCAGGAAGTATATTTGCATTAATGGCTTTATCACCAAAAGGAGGAATTTTTCAAATGTTAGTAGGAGTAATAGTAGCAACAGCAGTTTCATTTATTATTGCAATACCATTTGTGAAGATGGCATCTAAAAATAAAGAGATAAGGGAAGAAGAAGAAATAAAAAGAGAATATGTAGAAGTGAGTAAGATTGATAATGACGAAATTAAGAAAATAGTGTTTGCCTGTGATGCAGGAATGGGCTCAAGTGCTATGGGAGCAACAAGATTTAAGAAAAGAATTAAGAATTTGGGCTTGAAAATAGAAGTAACTAACTCATCAGTAGATGCTATACCAGAAGATGCTGATTTAGTGATAAGTCATATAAAGTTAGTTGATAGGGTAAAAAGAAATTCACCAAATGCAGAGCATATATTTATAGACGATTTCTTAAGTGATAGAAAAATTGATAAATTATTTGAAAGGTTTGAGAATAATATGTTGGAAAAGTTAAAACAAAAAATGCAAAGAAAAGATACCTCAAATGTACAAGAGGAAAATGATAAATTACCAATATTATCAGAAAGAAATATAGTGCTTGGATTAGAAAGTGAAAGTAAAGAAGAGGCAATTAAAAGAGCTGGAAATTTATTAGTAAAGGGTGGATATGTAAAAGAAAGTTACGTTGATGCAATGTTAGAAAGAGAAGAAGTTGTTTCAACTTATATAGGAATGGGAGTTGCAATTCCACATGGAATAGGAGTAGCAAAGAGAGAAATAAAATCTTCAGGTATAGTAGTTCTTCAATACCCAAATGGTGTTGATTTTGGAGAAGAGCTTGCTTACTTAGTTGTAGGAATAGCTGGAGTAGGAGATGAGCATATTGAAATATTATCTAATATAGCAATATCATTAGAAGATATGGAACTAGTAGAAAGACTTAAAAATACTAAAAGTGTAGATGAGATATTAGAAGTATTTCAAAAATAAGGAGGGGTTATTATGAAGAAGGCTATACAATTTGGAGCAGGGAATATAGGAAGAGGATTTATTGGAGCCTTATTAGCAAAAGCTGGATATCATGTTATTTTTGCAGATGTAAATGAAACTATAATAAATAAGATCAATGAAGATAAGAAATATACTATTAATATAATGGATGTTCAATGTTTAGAAGAAAAAGTAGAAAATATAAGTGGTGTACTATCAACGGATAAGGAAATCTATAATGAAATTAATGAAGCAAGTATAATTACAACTGCTGTTGGCCCCTTAATTTTATCTAAAATTGCAGTAACTATTGCAGAAGGAATAAAGACAAGAAAAGAGAATGGTAAAGAAGAATATCTAAATATAATAGCATGTGAAAATGCAGTTAATGCAAGCTCACAGCTTAAAAGTGAAGTTATAAAATATCTAAATGAAAAAGAGTTAGAATATTTAGAAAAATATATAGGTTTTCCGAATTGTTCAGTTGATAGAATAGTTCCCCCTGTGAAAAGTGAAAATATTCTAGATGTTGTAGTAGAGAACTTTCATGAGTGGAATGTTGAGAAAACTGCCTTTAAGGGTCAAATTCCTAATATAGAAGGAATGAATTTAGTAGAGAATTTAGTAGCATATATAGAAAGAAAACTATTTACGTTAAATACTGGACATGCTATAACAGCTTATTTTGGATATTTAAAGGGATATAAGACAATAGATGAAAGTATAAATGATGAAAAGATATATAACTTTGTAAGAAAAGCTATGATAGAAAGTGGAGAAGCTTTAATTGCTAAATATGGTTTTGATAGAGAAAGTCATATTAAATATATAGATAAGATAATTAGTAGATTTAAAAATCCTTATTTGAAGGATGATGTTGCCAGAGTTGGAAGGGAACCATTAAGAAAGTTAAATAAAGATGATAGATTGATAAAGCCATTAATAACCGCTAGATCATATAATATAAATTCAGATAACTTACTATTAGGCGTTGGAGCTGCTATGCATTATAAGAATGATGAGGATGAGCAGAGTGTAAAGTTACAGAGTTTAATAAAAAGTAAAGGGATAAAGGGGTCATTATCAGAAGTAGCAAAGATACCAGAAGATAGTGAAATATTAATTAAAATTGAGGATTACTATAATCAAGTTAGAGGCTTAATAGAAGGCTGAAAGATAAATAAAAAATAAATTAGCTCAAGAACTATTAAATTGAATTTAGATTTAATAGTTCTTTTACATATATATAATTAAATAAATGTACATTTTTAATTATTTTTGCAAAATATATTAGGAAAAGTATAGTTCTAATTAAAAACATAATTAGAATAAAAAGTGTATTAAAAATAAACTTTTTATATTGTAAATTGTAATAAATTGTTATAATATGTATTTATAAGGAAGAATATATAATTTAAATATTTGATTTAAAAATGAAAGTAAAAAAAGGGGATTTACAGGGGAGAATTTATGAGAGAACAAAATATTAAGATTATTAGTACGGGAGTATATCATCCAGAAAACAAAGTAAATAACGAATATTTTATAAGTCATTTTAAGGAAATAGGAATTGATGTTGAAGGATTATTAGAACATCTGGAAAGAGAAGAGAGATATCTTTCTAATGATAAGAATGAAACTGTTATTACTATGGCATATGATGCAAGTATGAAAGCGTTAAATGAAGCAAATCTAAATATTAGAGATATAGATTTACTTATATTTGCAACAGATACTCCAGAATACACATCACCATCTAATGCAGTAAAGTTGTTAGACATGCTAGGTAGAGGAGATGTTAGGATTAAGATGGCATATGACACAAATTCAAATTGTCTAGGAATGATAACAGCACTAGATCAAGCAAGTAGAATACTTATGACAAATAAAAGATTTAAAAGAGCTCTAGTAGTTGGAGGAATTTTATTTAGTTCTGTTGGAAATTCAAAGGATTCTGTTTCATATCCTAATTTTGGGGATGCAGCAGCCGCTGTTATTTTAGATAAAGTAGAGGAAGATGAAAAAAGTGGATTTATTGATTCTATACATCTAGCACAGACATCAGAATCTAACAATATACTCATGCCTAAAATAGGATATTCAAGCATTACAAAAAATGGTGTGGAAAATGGTGAGGATAATAAATGGTTTTGGGAACCTTTTGATGGAAGTTTTATATCTGATGTATGGGTAGATTTAATTAAAGAAATTGCAGAAGATAATGAAATTAGTCCCAAAGATATTAATCATCTTATATTTTCTCAATTTACAGTTCCAGACGCTAGACTTACTTTACGAAAGCTGGGGATAGATGTTAATAAGACAACTTACATAGGTAATGAGTATGGATATACAGGAACTACTAGTCCTATATTAGCACTTGATAGAGCATTAAAAACTGGAAGAATTAATAAAGGGGATTATGTAACATTAGCATCTATGGGATCAGGGTCAGTAGTAACGGTATTGCTATTTAAGTTTTAAATGCTATTCCAAATGGAAAGCATACGAAATATATAACTTAAGGAGGATTCATTTATGAAAAAATATCAAGGTAAGAATTCAAGTTATCAATTAGAGGTGGACAAGGTTAAAAAGGTATTTCATGCAGAAGCTTCAGGATTCTTTAGTGAAGAAGATGGAATATCTTTTTTAAGAGATTATGATGAAATAACAAAAACATTTCCAGCAAAAGAGTATTCATTAATCATCGATGCACCAGAATTAAAACCGTCAAGCCAAGAGGTAGCCAAAATACTAGGGGACTTATTAAAAAAATATATGGAAGTGCCATTCAATAAGAGATTCTTAGTTACTAAGGGAAATGTAATAACTGTTTCTCAATTTAAAAGACTAGGTAAAGAAGTACCAGGATGGACAGAATCAGTAAAATATGTAGATAATTATAATGATGCATTAAAGGCTATTTAATGGATAGCAATTAAAACATAAGTACAATATATAAGTGTGAAAAACTTTCTAAAGGTTTAATAGAGAGGCTTTCACACTTTTTTATATAACTTTTATATGGAAAAGGTGAATGTTGTTACATTATTTAGTTTTCTTTATTTTTTGTGCAACCATTTTGGAGGTTTTAAAGTCTAATATATGTAACAAAACATATGCGCATATTGGGAGTTACAGGAGGTAAATATGGAGTTAATGATAAAAAAAGCACAAAAGGGAGATAAAGAAGCCTTTATTAAATTAATAAACGAATATACTCTAGATATGTATAAAGTGGCTAAGTCAAAATTAAATTCTGAAGAGGATATTGGAGATGCTATACAAGAAACTATTTTATCAGCTTATAAAAATATATGCATTTTAAAGGAAGTAAGGTATTTTAAAACTTGGATAATAAAAATACTTATAAATAAATGTAATGACATTATAAACAAAAATAAGAAAATAGTATATGTTGAAGAATACTATGATGATTCAAACAATAGTTTAGCAGTTGATAATATAACTATTGAAGAAAATATTATTTTTTTAGAAACATTAAGCATTTTAAATGAAGAGTATAGAATAGTTGTAATTTTATATTATGTTGAGGGATTTAATACAAGAGAAATAAGCAAAATATTAAAGGAAAAAGAAGGGACTATAAAATCAAGACTTAGTAGAGCAAGGAAACAGTTAAAAGAATATTATTTGAAATATGATAATGAAGAATCTTCTATTAATTTTAATTTAGGAGGTAATATAAGTTGAATATGAATTTAGATAAAAAAATTGAGAGCGAATTAAAAAAAGATATAAAAATACCTGAGACTGTATTATGTAAGGTTAACAAAGCCTTTGAAGAAATTAGAGAAGAAGAAGTAGTTATATCAAAATCGGTATTTACATTTAATAAAAAGCTAGTTGCTTCACTATTAGCAGCATTTATTATAAGTGGAATTCTAATTAATCCAAAAGTCCTTGCAAGTATAAGCTCAATTTTTAAAGATAGAGGAATTCAAGAGGCTACCAATAATGGTTATATTAAGGAGTTTGAAGAGAATTCAGTTAAAAATAGTAATGTTACGATGAATATTGGAGCTATAGTATCAGATAAAAATAAAATCGGAATTGCCTTTACCTTAAAATTTGATAACATTCATAATTTAAAAGATGTTAAGGATATTAAGCTTGGATTAAGTATAAAAGATAATAATGGCAGGGTTCTTGTTGAACATCTACAAGAAGGTATTCATATACAGATGAATATTAGTGAAAGTTGGAATACAGATATCAGTAATAAAAACAATGGTGAAATAAAATATTATTTAACTCTTTATTCCACTAAAGGAGAGTTAGATAATATTAATAATCTATCAATAAATATAGATGAAATAAAGTTAATTGGTGAAGATGTTAGAAGTTTTACTGATATAGCTGGAGAATGGAGATTTGCATTAGATTTAGATAGCAACTTGAAAGAAATAGAGACAATAAAATATGTATTAGAAAAAAGTAATGATATTGCTAGTTTGAATTATTTTGAAGTAATGCCAACAGGAAGTATTATTAATATGAGAATAAACAAAAGAATAGATGAAAGTATAGTAAATAGAATTAAACTCACTGATGAAAGTGGGGAGAAAATATATAATTTTACTAATGGAAACATGGAAGAAACTGAAAGTGGAGTAAATATTTCATTTATGTACGACTTAACTACTTTTGATAAATTAGATAAAATAAAAATAATAGTTAAAGATATTGAAGGTGAGGATATAGTATTAAACTTAGCTAAAGAGAATAAATAAAATAATATATTAGAAAAAAATTCGAAAACTATGAATTATAAGATTCATAGTTTTTATTTCTTTATAAACAATTAAAGTCTACTAATAATTATTTTTGATAAATATCTTGACATCAAGATATAATGGAGATATAATTATCTTGAAATCAAGATAATGTAGGTGAATATATGAGTGATGTAAATTTAAAGTTGGTTATTGCAATGGCAAGAACTTATAATGATTTATTTTTTCAAATAGAAAAAAGTCTTCAAGAGTTTCAATTAAATAGTAGTGAATTTGGTGTTTTGGAGATGCTTTATCATAAAGGTGATCAGCCTGTGCAAAAAGTAGCTGATAAAATCCTTGTTACTAGTGGAACAATAACTTATGTAATAAATAAGTTAGAAAAAAAAGAATTAGTAATACGCAGAAAATGTAATAAAGACAAAAGAATTTACTATGTTTCATTAACTGAAAAAGGGGAAAATTTTATAGCACATATATTTCCTAAACATAAAGAGTTCTTAAATAATTTATTTAAAGATTTAAGTGAAGAAGATAAAAGAGAACTTCTAGAAAATTTAATTAAGTTTAGAAAAGTTCTTAAGTGATTTTTTTTATTATATTTGTATAAATTTTAAGATAGGGTAATTAAATAAAAGATAGGAGAGGTTAATAATGAATAAAAATTTTAATGAGGCAATTAGAGAAAGAAGAAGTATTTACGCAATAGGTAAGGAGTCACCAATATCAGATGAAAGAATTAGAAAAGTTGTAGAGGATGTAGTAAAGCATGTACCTTCTGCCTTTAATTCTCAAACAACAAGAGTATTAGTTTTATTAGGAGAATCTCATGATAAGTTATGGGATATAACTATGGAAGCTTTAAGAAAGATAGTGCCAGCAAATGACTTTGCATCAACTGAAGGAAAAATTAATTCCTTTAAGGCTGGATATGGAACAGTATTATTCTTCGAAGAATTTGCAATAGTAGAAAGCTTACAAAAACAATTTGAACTATATAAAGATAATTTCCCAGTATGGGCATCACAAACATCAGGAATGATGCAATTTGCAGTTTGGACTGCATTTTCAGCTGAAGGACTTGGAGCAAGTCTTCAACATTATACTGAATTAATAGATGCAGATGTTAGGAAGGAATTCAATATACCAAGTTCTTGGAAAATGATGGCTCAAATGCCTTTTGGAAATATTTTAGCACCAGCAGGGGAAAAAGCTTACTCACCAATAGAAGATAGAGTTAAGGTTTTAAAATAAGGAGAATATTATGTTACGAAGATTAGACCATAAAAATATGGGGAAAAGCGACTTAGGATGGCTAAAAAGCATATTCCATTTCTCTTTTGCAGATTACTATAATACAGATAATATGAATTTTGGAGTATTAAGAGTTATAAATGATGATTTAATAGCTAGTGGTACTGGTTTTGACTATCATCCACATAAGGATATGGAAATAGTATCTTATGTTATTAATGGTGGTTTAACTCATGGCGATACTATGGGCAATAAAAATACTGTTTACAGAGGTCATGTTCAATATATGAGTGCTGGAACAGGGGTTTACCATAGTGAGCAAAATCTGGGAGATGAAACAACAAGAATTCTTCAGATTTGGATAATTCCAGATAAGAAAGGATATAAGCCAGCTTATGGAGATTATAGATATAATGAAGAAGATAGAAAAAATAAGTGGCTTAATATAGTGTCAAGTAATGATGGAGATGCACCTGTAAGGATTAATCAAGATGCAAACTTCTATGTAGTTGAATTAGATGAAGGAAAAGAAATAGATTTTAAAGTTGAATCTAATAGGCAAGCATATTTGGTTCAAATAGAAGGTGATTCAACTATTAATAATGTAGAGCTTAATGAAAGAGATGCACTTGAAATAGTTGAAGAAGATATTAAAATTAAAGCTAATAAAAAATCACATATACTTGTTATTGAAATGAAAAAACAATTAAAATGGTAAATCTATAATTAGGGAGCTTTTAAAAGCTCCTTTTTTTTATCTAAAAGGTGGTAATTGTTATTTTTAAATAGTTATTATCTTTTAAATATAAGAAAATTTTGGTATAGTAAACTTGAACCATGTTAATTAAACAATAAAAATATTAACTGCATAATAGAACATGGCTAAGCAAATACTTAAAATAGTAAAGTGTTTTTATATAAATTATTCTATTATTAAATTTTAAAAGGAGGATTAATAGAAAATGAGAAAAACGAAAACAATGGACGGAAATACAGCAGCAGCTTATGTTTCATATGCTCTCACTGAAGTAAGTTCTATTTATCCAATAACACCTTCTTCACCTATGGCAGAACATGTAGACGAATGGGTGGCTAATGGGAAAAAGAATATTTTTGGTAAGCCGGTAAAGGTGGTTGAAATGCAGTCTGAAGCAGGGGCAGCAGGAGCACTTCATGGATCTCTTCAAGCAGGTGCATTAAGTACAACTTTTACAGCGTCACAAGGATTATTACTTATGGTTCCTAATATGTATAAGATGGTTGGAGAAAGGCTTCCAGCAGTTATTCATGTAGCTGCAAGAGCTATAGCAACGTCATCATTAAGTATATTTGGAGACCATCAAGACGTTATGGCAGCAAGACAAACTGGTTTTGCAATGCTTTCAGAAGGTTCTGTGCAAGAAGTTATGGATTTAGCTCCAGTAGCACATTTAACTGCAATAAAAGCTAGAATGCCTTTTGTAAATTTCTTTGATGGATTTAGAATATCCCATGAAATACAAAAGATTGAGGTTTTAGAATATGATGAATTAGCAAAACTTGTTGATTATGAAGCATTAAAGAATTTTAGAGAAAATGCATTAAATCCTGATCATCCAGTTACAAGAGGAACAGCACAAAATCCAGATGTGTACTTCCAATTAAGTGAATCACTAAATAAATATTATGAAGATATTCCAGATATAGTTGAAGAGTATATGGCAAAGATAACTGAACTTACTGGAAGAGAGTATCATTGTTTCGATTATTATGGAGATCCAGAAGCAGATAGAATATTAGTTGCCATGGGTTCAGTAATGGAAGTTGCAGAAGAAACTATAGATTACTTAAGATCTAAGGGAGAAAAAGTTGGACTTGTAAAGGTAAGACTTTATAGACCATTTTCAATAGAAAAACTATTAAAGGTTATTCCTAGTACAGTTAAGAAAATTGCTGTTTTAGATAGAACTAAAGAACCAGGTTCTATTGGCGAGCCTTTATATTTAGATATAGTTAGAGCAGTTAATGAAATGGAAAATCCACCCAAGGTTTATGGAGGTAGATTTGGATTAGGTTCAAAGGATCCATATCCATCTCATATAGAAGCTGTTTTTGATAATCTAAGTCTAGATAAACCAAAGAATAGATTTACTATTGGAATTGATGATGATGTTACTTATTTATCATTATCACCAAAAGAAGATATAGATGCAACACCAGAAGGAATAACAGCTTGCAAGTTCTGGGGATTAGGATCAGATGGTACAGTTAGTGCAAATAAAAGTGCTATTAAAATAATTGGTGACCATACAAATATGTATGCTCAAGGGTATTTTGCATATGACTCAAAGAAATCGGGAGGAATAACAGTTTCTCACTTAAGATTTGGTAAGTCTCCAATTAAATCTCATTATGAGATAGAAAAAGCAGATTTTATAGCATGTCATAATCAATCTTATGTATATAATTATGATATTCTAAAGGGACTTAGAAAAAATGGAGTATTTGTATTAAATACTATTTGGAATGAAGAAGAGTTAGATAAAAAGCTTCCAGCTAAGATTAAGAGGTATATAGCAGAAAATAATATAGATTTCTATATTATTAATGCAATAAAGATTGCTCAAGAAATAGGTCTTGGTGGAAGAATAAACATGATAATGCAAGCATCTTTCTTTAAATTAGCTAATATCATACCTATTGAAGATGCTGTTAAGTATTTAAAAGATGCAGTAGTCACTTCTTATGGTAAAAAGGGTGAAAAAGTAATTAATATGAACTTTGAAGCTATAGATAGAGGCTTAGAATCATTAATTAAGATTACTCCTCCAGATAATTGGCAAAATGCTGAAGATGATATGTTGGAAGAAAAAATAAATGTTCCAAAGTTTGTTGAAGAAATATGTATTCCAATCAATAAATTAGAAGGAAGTAGTTTACCTGTATCAACCTTTGTAGATTCAGGGGCATCAGATGGTACCTTTATGTCCGGTACAACTGCCTTTGAAAAAAGAGGAATAGCAGTTAATGTACCTGAATGGCTTCCAGATAAATGTATTCAATGTAATCAATGTGCATTTGTTTGTCCTCATGCAGTTATAAGACCATTCTTATCAACTAGCAAGGAACTAAAAAATGCTCCAGATAGTTATAAGAGTATAAAAGCAAATGGAATTAAGGGAGATAAGGAATTTAATTATACTATAGGAATTACTCCTTTAGATTGTACTGGATGTGGGAATTGCGCTCAAATTTGTCCAGCACCAGGAAAAGCGTTAGTGATGAAACCTATGGATACACAAAGCGAACAAATTGAAGCTTGGAATTATGCAGTTGAAAAGTTAGAACCAAAAGAAAATCCTATGAGCAAAACTACAGTTAAGGGTAGTCAATTTGAACAACCTTTACTTGAATTCTCAGGAGCTTGTGCAGGATGTGGAGAAACTTCTTACGCTAAACTTGTAACTCAATTATTTGGTGATAGAATGATGATTGCAAATGCTACAGGGTGTTCATCAATTTGGGCTGCTTCAGGAGCATCTACTGCATATAGACCTAATCACAATGGTAATGGTCCAGCATGGGCTAACTCATTATTTGAAGATAATGCAGAATATGGATTAGGTATGTTCTTAGGAGTTAAGACTATTCGTGAAAGAATTGCTGATAATATTAGAATAGCTTTAGAAGAAGGAAATATGTCTGAAGAAGCTAATTCTGTATTAAAGGATTGGTTAGATAATGTAGATAATGGAGAAGGAACAAGAAAAAGGGCAGAAAACTTAAGAAGAGTTCTAGAAGAAGATAATTCAGATATTGCAAAAGAAATATTAAAGGATAAAGAATTCTTTGTTAAGAGATCTCAATGGATATTTGGAGGAGATGGCTGGGCTTATGATATAGGCTATGGTGGTTTAGATCATGTATTAGCATCTGGAGAAGATATTAATGTCTTAGTATTTGATACTGAAATTTACTCAAATACTGGAGGACAATCTTCTAAATCTACACCAGAAGCAGCAGTTGCTAAGTTTGCAGCTACAGGAAAGAGAACTAAGAAGAAGGATTTAGGTTTAATGGCTATGACTTATGGCTATGTTTATGTAGCACAAGTATGTATGGGAGCTAATTTAAATCAAACTCTTAAAGCAATTGCAGAAGCTGAAAGCTACAAAGGACCTTCATTAGTGATAGCTTATTCTACTTGTATATCCCATGGAATTAAGATGGGTATGGCTAATACTCCTTATGAAGAAAAGAGAGCAGTTGATTCAGGATACTGGCATCTATATAGATATAACCCAGATTTAAAGATTGCAGGAAAGAATGCATTTAATTTAGATTCTAAAGCTCCAACTTCAAGTCTTAGAGACTTCTTAATGGGAGAAGTTAGATATGCATCATTAGCAAAAGCTTTCCCAGAAATAGCAGAAGAGCTATTTGAAAAGACAGAGGAAAATGCTAAGGAAAGATATCAAAGATACAAGAATTTAGCAGAAACTCCAATATTATAATTAAAAAAATTAAAAAAATATTAATTTAAGGACTCAATCTTGTGATTTATTTCTTTATAATGTACAGTTAAAATAAATACTGTATATAAAGAAAAACTTCATTTAGATTGAGTTTTTCTTTAATCTTTTAAGATTTGACATAGATTTACTGTTTATATAATAATATGAAATGTAAATAAATAAGATTTCTATAGTCAGTTAACATAGGGGGATTTTTATGAAAATATATGAGGCATGTGTAGGAAATTATAATGAAGCAGTTAGAGCGGAAGCTTTAGGAGCTAATAGAATAGAATTATGCGATAACCTTTTAGAAGATGGAACTACTCCTAGCTATGGAACCATTAAAAAGACAGTTAGTACTCTTAATATTCCAGTTATGGTTATTATAAGACCAAGAGGTGGAAACTTTGAATATACTGAAGACGAAGTAGAGATTATGATTGAAGATATAAAAATGTGTAAGGAGTTAGGTGCTTACGGAGTTGTAATTGGAGCACTAAAAGGCAAAAAAATAGACTTAGATTTAACAAAGAGATTAGTAGAAGAGGCTAAGCCTATGAATATAACCTTCCATATGGCTTTCGATAGTGTAGAAAACAAACAAGAAGCTATCGATGAATTAGTTAATCTTGGAGTAGATAGAATTTTAACTAAGGGCGGAGTTGGAAATGCCTTAATAGGAAGAGATATTCTTAAGAATTTGATAAAATATGCTAATGATAGAATTATAATTATGCCAGGGAAAGGTGTAAATAAGCAAAATAGAGAGTATATTTTAGAATATACTGGAGCTAAAGAAATTCATGGAACTAGAGTAGTTTAAATTAAAAAGTAAATTTCAAGAGAAGCCGAATCGAAGCAAATTTTGACTCGGCTTTTTATAAATTTTTGTTTAATTACATCCATTTAGTATATTAATAATGAAATACTAGTATGTCCGTCTCTACCTACAAGAGTTTTATTATTTAATAATGAACTCATAATTGCATCTTCACAAGCTTCAATAGAAGCTCTAAATACTATATCCATCTTATCTTCATGAATTTTTTTTATATTAATAAAATCATTTGATTTATAATGTGGAACAATATTTGCTGTGGAAAATCCAATTACAATATCTCCACTGCCATTTCCTAGATGAGAGCCTAACCTTGCTAATGAGACATTCATTCTTTTACAGACTCTTTTTAGCTGTAAAGATGATAGGGGAATGTCAGTAGCAATAATAATTACAATACTTCCTTTTTCTAAATCATCAGAATAAGGATTTATAAAGGTAACATTTTTATAGATAAAATCTTTTCTTAATCCAAAATTACTTAAAACAAGAATACCTATAGTATAGTCTTGTTCATCCAATTCAACTATACGAGAAGCTGAGCCAATGCCACCTTTCATTTCAAAACATGTCATTCCTCTTCCAGCACCAACACTTCCGAGTTCAAAGTCAATAGTTGCATTTTCTATAGCTTCATAAACATCTTCTTCTTTTACTGCACAGGCACGAATATCATTAAGATATCCATCGTTACATTCTCCAACAACAGCATTAATAGTACCAGTATCTTTACCTATGTCAGGATTGTCTTTTAGCATATGTTTTACTATTGCTTGCTGAACAGTACCGACATTTAAAGTATTAGTAAGACCTATAATACTCTCTAGGGTACCGAATTCATCAATTTGAATTAGACCACTTGTCTTACTGAAACCATTAATTATATGTGATGAAGCTACATATTTGTTTTTAAATATATTTTCTTCACTTGGAATAATTACAGTTACACCTGTATGTATATCACCATCATCTATTGTCTTATGACCTACTTTTATTCCTTTAACATCAGTAATCTTATTTAATTTTCCAGTCCTCATTCTCACCCCTCCATTTCAATACCTATATTTAAATTATATAATAAATGTTAAATATTTGTTTATTAATTATTGAAAAATTCTAAAAATTTTAATAAAAATCAGTGGATTATATATAAAAACGTGAATTCCAATATCTAAGTAGTGTTATTTATTAGAATATTTAAAATAAATTATTAACTTATAGTTAATAATAATGCTTTTATTTTTGGCTAATGGTAATATATTGTTGTATTACATTTACTAGGATAAAGGATGGTTATATGTTAAGAATTATTGATGAAAAGATTTTTAGAGATAAAATAATAAATGATGATTTTATAGATGCAATACAAAAAAATATGATGCCAATGAATGAATTAATGGCATATTATCGTTGTGCAATTATGGAAGTTGAAACAAAATTTAATGTATTAAATGAAGAACTTTCATTACAATATGATAGAAATCCAATAGAAAGCATAAAATCTAGATTAAAGTCTCCGGATAGCATTATAAAAAAACTTAATAGGAAGGAACTTCCCTTCTCTTTAGAATCTATAGAAGAAAATATAAATGATGTTGCTGGAATAAGAGTAACTTGCTCATTTCCTGAAGATATTTATATGATAGCTGATTGTATATTAAATCAAGATGATATTACATTAATTGAGAAAAAAGATTATATAAAGAAGCCTAAAGAAAGTGGATATAGAAGTCTACACTTAATTATAGAAGTACCAATTTTCTTGAAAAACGAAAAGAAATCTATGAAGGTAGAGATACAACTTAGAACAATAGCTATGGATTTTTGGGCAAGCCTAGAACATAAATTAAGATATAAGAAAAATATTTGTTTAGATGAGACTGAAATGATAGAAAAAGAGTTACTTGAGTGTTCAGAAATTAGTGCGTCTTTAGATATGCGAATGGAAGAGATAAGAAAAAGAATTGAAAGAAATACAATATAATCATAGGAGCTGTTATTAGACAGCTCCTATAATTTTATAAGTTATCAATAGCTTTTCCTAAAACTTTTCCAATAGAATCATGAATAACTAAATTAGCTTTTGAATCAGCAGAAGTAGTACTCTTATTAATAAGTATTAAATTTTTACCTCTAAAATAATTTATAAGACCAGCAGCTGGATATACTACTAGGGAAGTTCCACCAATAATTAATGCATCTGCTTTTGAGATGGCATCAACAGCACCTCTAATAGTAGCATCATCTAATCCTTCTTCATACAAAACCACATCAGGTTTAACTCTTCCACCACATTTAGTACATGTAGGTACTCCTTTTGATTCTAAAATGAATTTTTCATCATAAAAGGCATTACATTTAATGCAATAATTTCTAAGAACAGAACCATGCAATTCGAAGACATTTTTGCTACCAGCAGCTTGATGAAGTCCATCTATATTTTGAGTTATTACAGCCTTTAGCTTTCCCATCTCTTCAAGTTTGGCTAAAGCGATATGAGCTGCATTAGGTTTTGCATCAGGGTATATAAGTTTAGCTTTATAAAAATTGAAAAACTCTTCAGGATATCGTATATAGAAACTATGTGAAACTAACTGTTCAGGAGTAAAGGTAAGATTAAGTTTTTCATTAAAAAGTCCATTTGAACTTCTAAAGTCAGGTATACCAGATTCAGTTGATACACCAGCACCTCCAAAGAATACAATATTATTACTTTCTCTTAAAATTTCAGCTAACTTTTCTATTTCAGTACTCATAATTAAATCACCGACCTATCATATTTTATAGTTTTATTATTACACAAACAGATATAAAAATAAAACATTTAACTATGTAAGGTTAACTTGACTAATGTAAGGGAGGATATTAATATGTATATATAGAATGTGTATTATTAAAATCATGAGGTGAAATATGAAAAATAGGATTCGTGAGTTTCGTGAAAAGATCGGAATTACTCAGGAACAGTTAGGAAAAATAGTAGGAACATCACGCCAAGCTATAAATGCAATTGAAACAGAGAAATATGAGCCATCGATTTGGCTTGCTTATGATATAGCAAAAGTATTTGAATGTTCTATTGAAGATATTTTTCTTTTTGAAGAAAGTAATAGAAAATCAAGATCAGATAGGAGTAGGGGTGAAAAAAGTGGCATTAAGACAGCTTAGATATAATGATGATGAGATATTGAGAAAAAAGTGTAGAGAAGTAACAGAAGTGAATGACCATATAAGAATGATATTGGATGATATGCTAGATACTTTGCATAATACGGAAAATGGTGCAGCTATTGCAGCACCTCAAGTTGGAATATTAAAAAGATTAATAGTAATAGATATGGGAACAGGTATATTTAAATTAGTAAATCCAGAAATAATTCATGAAGGTGGAAAACAAAAATGTATAGAAGGATGCTTAAGCTTTCCAAATAGATATGGGGAGACAGTACGTCCAAAAAAAGTAACTATAAAAGCACTTAATGAAAATGGAGAAGAAATAATTTTAACTGGAGAAGGTGAGATGGCTAAGTGTTTTTGTCATGAAATAGATCATTTAGATGGAAAACTTTTTATAGATAAAGTAACTAAATGGATTTAGACATAGTAAAAAATATTAATTATAAGGCATACAAGAGATTTAAAGAATTTCTGTATGTCTTTATTTTCTGATAAGATTTATGTTTACAAATTAAGGTTTAATTTCTAATAAATAAAAATATTTTTAAAATACATTTTTATTTATTGACAATATATCGAGTAGTGATATAATTAATATATCAGATAACGATATATCGAAAGGAGACTTATAAAATGGGAACACCTATAACGGAATCAACTTATTATATATTGTTAGCAGTGTTAAAACCTAATCATGGTTATGGAATCATTCAAAGGGTAGAGGAATTAACTAATGGGAGAGTTTTATTAGGACCAGGAACTCTTTATGGTGCTATAAATACATTGCTTGAAAAGAAGTGGATTATGCTTTATAGCGAAGAAAAAGATTCAAGGAAAAAAAAGGAGTACTTGATTACTGAGGTTGGAAAAAAAAGTTTAGTTGAGGAAATAGATCGATTAGAAGAGCTTATAAAAAATGGTAGAAGGGAGATTGAGGTAAATGATTAAATTTAGATGGTATTATGATAAAGATAGAGAAGAAGAGTTTTTAAATGATATGGTATCTAAGGGGTATGCAATGACACGGTTTTTTCTAGGTGTGTATTGGTTTGAAAAATGTGAACCAGGAGAATATACCTATAGAGTTGATATTATCAGAGATAAAGATACAAAGCAAAAAAATGAATTTTATGATTTAATTCGTGAAACAGGAGGCGAGCTTGTAGAAACCTGGGGAGTATGGGCTTTCTTCAGAAAAAAAGGAGATTTTGAACTATATAGTGATAATGAAAGTAAGATAGAACAATATACTAGAATACAAAAAACATTTTTTATGTTAGCACTATGTGAGACTTTAATACTACCATCACAATGGAGTAAGTATTTAAAATACAATTCAAATTTTTCACTTTATTTTGCTATTCCATTAAGTATTATATGTGTTACTTTATTTTATCAAGCATATAAGTGCCAGAGAAAAATAATATCTTTAAAAAAAGAGAATGAATAAAATTTAAAGTTAGAGTGCAGCACTATGCACTCTTTTTATTTTATGTGGGCTACTCATAAGAATTTAGATGAATTTTCTGCTGTAATAAAATGCTTAATCGAGGATATAGGGCTAATTGTATAGAGGCTAGACATGATATACTTAATATCTACTTTGGAAAAGTAATGAAGAAGTGTGGATTAAAATATGAAGGAACTTTAAGAGAAGCAGGAAGAAATATGAAACTCAAAGACTTATTAAGAGGGTTTAGACATAGATATATAGAAAATCATGCTAAAGATATTGAGATACCTAAATTTGAAAGAAGCAATATAATTAGAAGAAATATAGTATTTTCAGGAAAAGTACAGAATGTTGGATTTAGATTAGAACTTTATCTTGTTGCTACTAAGATTGGATTAACAGGATGGGTAAAAAATAGAGATGATGGAAAAGTTGAAGCAGAAATACAAGGAGAAAAGGAATTTGTCGTAGTATATGATTAAAAATATAATCCATATTAAGCATATAAGAGATAAAATCTTTTATATGCTTATTTTGATAAATATGGAATTATTATATGGATAAAAATGTATATTAATATGATATAATTATTCTATAAAAATTAGTGAGAAGGGATGGGGTTATATGAGAAATAAAGACAAAGTATTATTGGGGTTAACTTGTTTTCTAGGTGGAGTTATTGCAGGGTTTTTAATTGCACCAATTAAGAAAGGACTTTATTTTGGAAATAATTGTGGAAATCATGTTAGAAGTATTGAGGAATTAAAAGAAGTAATAGATAATAGCATGGAAGAAAATGAGAGTATGAAATGAATATAGTGTGATATACGAAGGAGATAAATAAAAATGGATAGAGTAATAATAATAGGCTGTGGAGGTAGTGGAAAATCTACATTATCTAGAGTATTATCAGAGAAAACTAATTTACCAGTAGTCCATTTAGACAAACTATTTTGGAGAGAAGGTTGGGTAAATATATCTAGAGAAGAATTTAAAATCTTACTTAGAGAAGAATTAAAGAAGGATAAATGGATAATTGATGGTAATTATGATAGTACAATAAAGGAAAGATTAAATAGATGTGATACTGTTATTTATTTAGACTATCCAAGAAGAACGTGCCTATTTGGTGTTGTTAAAAGGTTTATAACTAATTATGGTAAGGTTCGTCCAGATATGACAGAAGGATGTCCAGAAAAAATCCATTTAGAGTTCATAAAATGGATATGGAATTTTAATAAAGTACATAGAGATAAATTTTATAAAATACTTAAAGAAGAAAAAGGGAAAGAAATATACATATTTAGAAATAGAAAAGAATGCAATGAGTTTATAAAGAAATTATAATTAAAAAATGAAAGAAGAATGAAGGAATGAAAAAATTTAACGGGTTTCGCTCCCTAAAAGTTGTACGTATTTTCTGAAAGCTTAGTAATATAGATAATGCCAAAGTGATAAATTATAATATTCAACAAGAAATAAATAAGTTTAATAATATAATGAATTCTTATAATGACAGTAAGAAAATGTTGTAATTTAAGAATTTTATTTTATATTGACTTATTTACTTATGATTCTTGTGAGTACAATAGCTGTTCTAATAGCCTAGACTACTTTGGGGGTAGAAGTATTATTCTTCCTACTCCATGGTATTCTCCATGGCATACTTCTGTTTTGATAAAGCAGATGGATATTTATCTGAAGAAGAATTTAAATAGATGAAAATAAGTTTTATTAAAAACAAATCTATCAATTTTGATGGATTTGTTTTTTTAGTTTAGGAATAATATTTAAGAAATATATTAAAAATAACTATTGCATGTTACGTTACGTAATGTGATTTAATTACTACTAAGGAGGAATTATGATGAATAAAAAAAGACGATTTTCTATAGGGGAAATTGCAAAATTAACAGGCGTTACTATAAGAACTTTGCAGTATTACGATAATATGGGACTAGTATCATTAAATAAAGAATCAACTAATGGACGTAGATATTACGAAGAAGCTGATATAACAAAGTTGCAGCAAGTTTTATTTTATAAATCATTAGGGCTTCCTATTAAAGAAATTAAAGAACTTGTAGTAGAAGCTGTTACAATGGAGCAAGTTTCTGATGTGCTTAAAAAGCAAAGACAGATTTTTTATCAAAAATTAAATGAAATGAAGATGAGTATATCTTTAATTGATGCAAGTTTAAAAAATTTAGGAAAAAATGAAGGACCAATTTCAGGTGAATTAGTGCAGTTAATGATTTCATTAAATAAAGAGATAATCTTTGAATATAAGGATGTTCATTATGATGAAAAAACTGAAGATATATTAACAAATCATTATGAAAATGCAGAAGAAGTAATTGAAACATATTGGAAGTGGAAAGCCCTTGTATTAGAGGCTGTTACACACATTATTAATGGTGTTAATCCAAAAGATAGTCAAGGACAAGATTATGCAAAAAGATGGATTGAAATGGTGGGACAGGTTACAGGTGGAAAACTTGAATTGATGGAAGCTCACAAAACAGCTTATGAAAACCGTAATCAATGGCCTGAAGAAGATAGAAGATTAATGGATTTTGCTAATGAATTTATTGATAAATCTGTAGAAGTCTATCTAACAGTTAAATAGGAGGGAAAAAATGATTGAATTAAAAAACTTAATAAAAGCTTATAAAGACAAGATTGCTGTAGATAATTTATCTTTTAATATTAAACCTGGTGTAGTTACAGGATTTTTAGGGCCTAATGGTGCAGGAAAATCAACTACAATGCGTATGATTTTAAATCTAGTTAAACCATCTGAAGGAGAAATAATTATTGATGGAAAACACTATATAAATCTTAATCAACCAATTTTTAAAATAGGTGCATTAATTGATGCTGATGCTCTTAATCCAAAATTAACATCATATCAACATTTACAATTGATAGCTACAGCAAGTGGTATTTCAAAGGATAGAGTAATTGAAATGCTTAAAAAGACAGGATTAGAAAAAGTAAAGAATAAGCAAATTGGAGAATATTCTTTAGGAATGAAGCAACGTTTAGGTATTGCAGCAGCATTATTAGGAGATCCTGAAACTATTATATTAGATGAACCATTTAATGGGTTAGATGTAGATGGTATCAATTGGTTAAGGTATTTAATTAAAGATTTAGCCAAACAAGGAAAAGCTGTTTTGGTATCAAGTCATCTTATGAGTGAAGTAGAGGTAGTAGCAGAAAGAATTATAGTTTTAGCTCAAGGAAAGTTAATAGCTGATATGTCAGTAGAAGAGATATCCGAAAAAAGCTTTAGTGGATATTTAAGAATAAAGAGCGAAAATAATTCTAAATTAAAAGATATATTAAAGAAAAATAAAGCTCACATAAGTAAAGAGGGAGAAGATACTTTACAAGTTAGAAAGATAGAAGCTGAAAAAATTGGAATTTTAGCAAAAGAAAATAATATTGCAATCTTCGAACTTACAAAGGTTCAGCCTTCCTTAGAGCAGCTATTTTTAGAGCTTACAGAAGGTAAAGTTGATTACAAATCTAATTAGAAAACAGTTAAAAGAAAGGAAGATGAAAAATGACAATTAATAATATAAAAAGTTCCTTAGGAAATTTAATTAAAGCAGAATTTCAAAAAGTTATATTTCTTAAATTTTCAAAAATATTTTTAATATCTATAATTGTAGCAAGTTTGACACTAGGATTGATATTCTCTTTAACAACAAGTGTAACACAAGGAAAAGCAATTAGTGAAATGTCATCTATTGATGTGATTTCCTCATGTATGCTGGGAGTTGATGTTACTGCAATTATGTTAATTATTTTCGCAGCTATTTCAAATGCAAAGGAATTCTCAACAAAGCAAATTTATATTACAGTAGCTGTAACTCCAAATAGAAAAAAACTATTTTTTAGTAAATTAGTAACATACTTTTTACTAGCTATGATAGTAAGCTTTATTGTAACTGCATTGACTTTTCTTACAGGTCAGCTCATTCTTTTAATTAATGGAAGTTCAATGGTATCTGTAGCAGACATCTTCTTAAGACAGTTTATATTAGGAACTCTCTTTATCCCTGTCTTTTACTGTTTATTAACTGTAGCAGCAGTATTTATTTTTAGAAGTAGTGGAGGAGCGATTACTTTTTCTTTAGCTGCTATGTTTATTCCAGCATTAATAAAAATGTTCTCACAAAGTATTCAAAAAATAATATTACCTTTATTACCGCAAGCAGCCTTACATAGTTTATCAGGTATAGTAGCAGAAGGATCAATAGAAATGTTAGGTATTGGTGCAAGTATTATTTTATTATTTATGTGGATATTTATAACTTCATTAATAGGTATTTTTCAATTTGTAAGGAAAGACGTATAGGAGATGTATCAGATTAACTTATTATTTTACAAGATATAAACTGTATAAGGATAAACCTTGATATATTAATGCATACGTCGACTTGGAGCGAAGCAATATCAACAGTAAAGATAGTATCACTTATGATTAAAATAAAAAAACTCAGCTCATGCTGAGTTTTATCCTTTATATTTTTAGAAAGATATAATATATAGTGATAAAAAGTGCTGATTATTAATGCGTATGTCGACTTGGAGCGAATGCGACGGAGACAGTAGCATAATAATCAGCACTTTTTATTTATAGATTATTGAGCAGTTAGCATATATTCTTTCCAATCGCCATTTTCTATATAAATAGCTTCATCATGGAATTTTGGATCTATATCCTTATTATAAAAATAAGAATAACAATCTTCATAGCTTTCATCATCAGTTAATTTTACTTTTACAATTTTTCTTGAGTATTCATTGTTTGGATTCCCTTCACCTAAGAAGCCTTCCATTTTATCCATTGGTGCCAGTGTTGCATCATAATCAGTAAGTTCAACAACTTCACCTACTATGGTAGTATTTCCAGGTAATACTGCTGGATATCCTTTATAAGGCATGTGGTATAATTCAAAACCACTTATTTCAGCAGGTCTTATAGAATTAATTTTTCCCTTTAAATAAAGGTCATAATTAAAAAAGCCTTCTCTTAAACTACCATATACAAAGATATTTAGTTTCTTATTCATTAGCAGATAGTTCCACCTATAGTTTTTATATCTGATGAATTTTCTATAACTGCTTTTATGCTAAGTTCTAGCCCTTTAGTTATATCATCTGCTGACATAGATGGCATATTAGGCTTTGTAGTTGCTTGAGCTGGAATACATGGAACATGTATAAATCCACCTCTCATATTTGGATATTTTTTATCTATTAAGTATAAAATTCCGTACATAACATGGTTGCATACGAATGTTCCAGCTGTATTTGATACAGAAGCAGGAATTCCATTGTCATTCATTTCTTTTACCATAGCCTTTATAGGTAGGTTAGTAAAGTATGCATTTTCACCATCTTCATATATAGATATATCAATTGGTTGATTACCTTCATTGTCTTGAATTCTTGCATCATCAATATTTATAGCGACTCTTTCTGGAGTGATTCCGAATCTTCCAGCAGCTTGTCCAACAGATATTACTACATCTGGATTATGCTTTTCTATATTTTCTTCTATTTTTTCTAGAGCTTTTCTAAATACAGTAGGTATTTCGATTTTTATAATCTCTTGTCCTAAAATAGTGTCTGGTAATTTCTTAACAGCTTCTAAAGCTGGATTTACACTTTCTCCACCAAAAGGATCAAATCCTGTAATTAATATTTTCATTTATAATCCTCCTTATGTATTAAAATGCTAAGAAGTACATTAATGGTATATGAATTGCAAGTAAAATTATTGCAAATATAGCTTGTGTTTTTATAACAGCATTCTTATCTTTAGTTTCTAATAATGCTACTGGTAATATGTTGAAGTTAGCAGCCATTGGAGTCATTAAAGTCCCACAGAAACCAGCTGTCATAGCTAAAGCAGAAGCTATTATTGGATCTCCACCTTGAGCAAATACAAATGGAACTCCAATACCAACAGTTATTACTGAAAAGGCAGCAAAAGCATTCCCCATAATAGCAGTAAATAAAGCCATTCCTAAACAGTAAGCTGTTATTCCTACAAGTACATTACCTTGTGGTATTACGCCAGAAATAATATTTGATATAATATCACCAACACCAGCTGCTGTGAATAATGCACCAAGAGCAGCTAATAATTGTGGTAATATTGCAGTAGCACCAACAGCTTGGAACATTCTATTACTATCTTCTATAAACTCACTAGGTTTAGCCTTTGTAATTATAAATGTAGCTATTAGAGCTATAATTGCAGCAATACCTACAGCGGCTACACCAGATATTTCAGTGAATTGTGCAATAACTAAAGCAACTAAAGCGATTATTAATGATGGAACAAAGATTTTTATTCCTATTTTACTTGCTTTTAAATTTGCAAAAGTAGTATCTAATTCTTTTATAGTTCCAATATTAATTTGATTAAAGGCAGCTAAAACACCTATTATCACAATTAAAAAACCACTTACAACTGGAGGGATAACATCTCCTAGTATAAATATAACACCAAGTATTCCCCAGAATAATGCAGTTCCATATTTAGTTTTATGATTCTTATCTTTTAAAGTAAACATCATAGTTAATGTAAAAAATAAACCAACCATAATGTAGAATATTTCTAATAGTATATTTGAAAGTGTCTTAATATCCATATATTCATCCTACCTATTTTTATATTTTTTAGCTAATTTCTTATCTAGTAAATAGTTTTGGATAACTCCTAAAATAAATGCTATTACAGCAACAGGAATTGAAGCCTTAGCAATTTGTAATGTATCAACGTTATAACCAAGTGTTTCTAAAGTACCAGCTATAAGGAGAACCCCTGAATTTGCTAAGAATACATTTTGACCAAAAAAGTTACCATAGTTATCAGCAGCTGCTGAATGGGCTTTTATTAGATCTTCATCTTTTTCATCAAGTTTACCATATTTTGAGATTGATGCTCCTTGTGCCATTGGATTAATAAGTGGTCTAACAAATTGAGGATGTCCACCTAATTTTACTGCCATTGCAGAGGAAACCTCTCTAATGAATAAATATCCAGATATAAGCTTACCTGTAGATAATCCTTTAACTTTCTTTATTAGCATAATTGCCTTTTCTTTTAATCCATATCTTTCACATAGACCTATTACGGGTAATGTTAAAAGAAATAAACACATCTCCCTTTTTTGCACAAATGTTTGTCCTAAAGTCGTAAATATTTCGGAAATGCTCATATCAGCAACTAATCCAGTTACAATACCAGAAAGAATTACAACTGCAATAGTATTAAATTTAAGTGCAAATCCAACTATTATTATTAGTATTCCAATTAACGCCATCTCTTATCGAATCCTTTCGAAATTTGTAGTTTTTTTATACAACGATTTTATTATATAAATTTTTTTGAAAAAAATCCATAGAAATTTTTGAAAGTTTATACAAAAATAAGTTTTAAAAATACATAATAGATAATTTTTTTGAAAAATATACATATATATATCTAAAAAACAAAAAATTAATATAAAATATAATTAAATTAAAAACACAAAGGTAATTTTAGAAAAAAAGTCAAAAAAACATTTACATTTTAAATTTAATATGGTATCATAAAAACATAATTGAATAAGTAGTGTGTTACTGGTAAAGCAGGCAAGGACTAAAAATATTATAGGTGTACTATAGCTATATCTATAAGTTTTGGTCCTTTTTTTATTTTATAAGTTATTTCTAATAAATAATATTCAAATTGTAAATAATAAGTTTTAGAGGAACACTCTATTTTAGTATTATCATTTCAGTGATTTAATTATTATTTTTATATTTTAAGGAGGAATTATAAATGTTACAACAATTACAAAGAATCGGTAAAGCTATAATGCTTCCAATAGCAGCATTACCAATTGCAGGGATTCTATTAGGTGTTGGTGGAGCTTTATTAGGAATTGCAGGACTATCGAATCCACCAGCAGTTTATCAACCATTAATAGCTTTTGTTAATATACCAGTTGTTACAGCAATATTAACAATAATGAAAAATGTAGGAGATATAATATTTGGAAACTTACCTTTATTATTCGCAGTAGGTGTTGCAGTTGGACTTGCTAAAAAGGATAAGGGAACTGCAGGATTAGCTTCAATATTTGGTTTCATAGTTATGAACCAAGTTATATCTTCAATGTTAGCATTAGGATTAACTCAATTAGGTGTTATTACTCCAGATGCAGTTGGTGAATATGGTACTTATGTTACTACTAACTTAGGTATATTTACATTAAATATGTCAGTGTTCGGCGGAATTATTACAGGTATAGTTACAGCAATATTACATAATAAATATCATACAATACAATTACCACAAGTTATTGGATTCTTCTCAGGATCGAGATTTGTTCCAATAGTTACTTCATTAGCTATGGCAGTAGTTGGTGCTATATTAGCATTCCTTTGGCCTGTAGTTCAAAATGGTATAGGTATTCTTTCTGAATTAGTAAGAAATGCAGGAGCTATCGGAACATTCTTCTATGGAGTTATTGAAAGAGCATTAATTCCATTTGGATTACACCATGTATTCTATACTCCATTCTGGTATGGATCATTTGTTGAAGGTAAAATATTAGTTGATGGTGCATGGCAAACAGTTGCAGGTGCTAATACAGCTTACTTTGCACAATTATCAAGCATGAGCAGCTTAGTTGGAGCATCAGCAGCAGATATGGCTACTATAGTTTCTGGTACTACAAGATTTATGGCTGGTAAATTCCCATTCATGATGTTTGGTCTTCCAGCAGCTGCATTAGCTATGTATAAGACAGCAGCTCCAAGCAAGAAGAAAGTTGTTGGATCATTATTAGCATCAGCAGCAATTACAGCATTACTTACTGGTATTACAGAACCAATTGAATTTACATTCTTATTCGTTGCACCAATACTATACGTAGTACACTGTATATTAGCAGGTTTATCATTCATGTTAATGGATGTACTTAATGTATTTATTGGTATGACATTCTCAGGTGGTTTAATTGACTTTACATTATTCGGTTTATTACCAGCAGGAGCAGGAGTTCCAACTCATTGGTTAAGATTAATCTTAGTTGGTATAGTTTATGCAGTAGTTTACTACTTCTTATTCTTATTCATGATTAAGAAGTTCAACTTAAAGACTCCAGGTAGAGAAGATAGCGATGAAGAAGTTAAACTTTATTCAAAAGCTGATTATCAAGCAAAAGCTGGGATCCCTCAAGCTGATATAAATGAAAAATCTAAAGGATCTAACGGAACTAAGAATGAAATTCAAGAAAAAGCTCCAGCAGTATTAGCAGCTTTAGGTGGAGAAGAAAATATAGTTAGCGTTGATGCTTGTATCACAAGATTAAGAGTAGAAGTTAAAGATAAAGCAAATGTAAATAAAGATGAATTAAAAGCATTAGGAGCAGCAGGAGTAGTTGAAGTAGGTAATGGAATTCAAGCTATCTTTGGTGCAAAAGCAGATGCTTACAAAAATGAAATTAAAAATATCTTAGATATAGACTAATTTAAGTAATAAAAAGCTCGAAATTTATTTTCGGGCTTTTTTTATTTATATAAAAGTATCAATAAAGACATAATATTATCATGAATAATAATAATAAATTTTATTAATGCTTTAATCTTATTGTATTAATAATTAGGAAAAGAGGGAGAGAGGGAAAATGAAAAAAATAAAAATAATTAGCATAGTAACAATCTTTATATTATTAGTTATAGCAATAATTTATACTAATAATAGATTTGCTTCTAAAAATAATTACACAGTAGCAAAAACTTCAAATGCTGATCTTACTTTTGGTGTATTTGGAGATATTCATGATAATATTACACATTTGCAAAATGCAATTAATGATTTTTATACAATAGACCCCAATATGGATGCGTTAATCCTCAATGGAGATGTAGTGGATCAAGGGTTAGATAATCAATATTATTCTGTAGAGAAAGCTCTAAGTAAAAATAAGAATTTATTGCCTAAAATAATTATTAAGAATATAGGAAACCATGAGTTTTTTGACTATAATATTGAAATTAATTCAAAAGAGCAAGTTCAAGATTTTATTAATAAATATCTAGAGTTTGCAGGAGAGAAAAAGGTGTACCATGATAGTTGGATAAAAGATTATCATTTTATATCATTAGGTTCTGAAGATGGTAATTCTGAGACTATCAATTCTGTAACAGCATTTCTATCTAATGAACAAATTCAATGGTTTAAAGAAAAGTTAGCAGAAAAATATGAAAAGGGAAAACCTATATTTGTGTTTTTGCATCAACATTTAGAATATCCTAATAGTTCATGGGTTGGAGTTGAACAAGCAGAAGAATTAAGAGAGATATTATCAGAGTATCCAGAAGTAATACTATTTTCATCCCATACACATAGAGATATTGATAAAGATAGTGTATCTTTAAATAAACCATTCACAATAATTAACACAGGAGCTATTCATTATACACTAGTTATTGATTCAAATGAGGAACGTGGAGTGAGAATGGAAGAAAATTATGTTAATGGAATTTATGTTGAGGTGAATGGAAATGATGTTACAATTAAAGGGAGAGACATAAAAGAAAAAAAGTGGAGATACGATATTGAAGTTTCCAAGTAGTATCTCCATAAATTAATATAAAGATAATATTTATAAATATGGGGGCAAAAGAATGAATGTAGGAATTATAGGATTTGGTGGAGTGAGTAAAGCTTTTATTAATTTATTAATTGAAAAAGAAGCTTATCTTAAGAAAAGGGGACTAGAATTAAAAATTAAATATATTATAAAAAGCAATGGTGGAGTATATAATACGGATGGAATTAATTTGAAAGATATAGTTAGAAATAATTATGAATTACAAAGCTTTGATTTCAACAAAGATATTAATATAGGAACTATTATAAAAAATAAGGATATAGATATTTTAGTAGAACTTACAAGTACTAACATAGATACTGGAGAGCCAGGGCTTACGCATATTAAATTGGCTTTAGAAAATTCTATTAATGTAGTTACAGGAAATAAAGGACCAATATTGTTACAATACAAAGAATTAAAAAATATAGCTAATAAAAATAATGTTGCTTTAGAAATAGGTTGCACAACTGGAGGTGCCTTACCTTCTATAAATGTAGGGAGCTTTGATATAGCAGGTGCGGATATACTATCTATTGAAGGAATATTAAATGGAACTAGTAATTTCATTTTGTCTCAAATGTATGAAGAAGAGATGGATTATGAAGAAGCTTTAAATAAGGCTATTACTTTGGGAATTGCTGAAGCTAATTATAAATTAGATGTAGAGGGATTTGATACAGCATCTAAAATATTAATTTTAGCAAATGTATTAATGGATTCTAATCTAACTTTAGATGATATTGAAGTAGAAGGAATAAACAATTTTAATAAAGATATCATTTTAAAAGAAAAATACAGAGGTAATAAAATAAAATTAATAGGAAAAGTTTATATAGAAAATAACAAGCTTAAATCTTATGTAGGACCAGAAGTAATAAGCAGTGAACATCCATTATATTTTGTAGATAATAAAAGTAAAGGGGTATGTTATAAAACAGATACTCTGGGAGATATAAGTGTTATAGGTGGCGCATCAGGTACTATAAATGCAGCTGCATCTATCTTAAGAGATATAATTAATTTGAAAAATAGGGTTATTTAATATAAGGAGAAGGTATGAATAGAGAAGAGAAAAGGGTATTAAGAAATAAGATTTTATCTATAAGGGACTCTTTAAATATAGAAATTAAGAATGAAATGGATAAAGAAATTTATAAAAAGCTAATAGAGTCTGATTTATATATAAAAGCCAATAATATATTTATTTATCTAAGTTTTGGTAGTGAAGTAGAAACTAAAAATATAATAGATAAAGCATTAGCAGATAAAAAGAAAGTATTTATACCTAAGATATATAAAGATGACAAATCTATGAAGGCTATTAGACTAAAATCCTTTAATGATTTAAAGAAAAATTCAATGGGGATATTAGAGCCTATTGATGATAGTAATTATATTGAAAAAGAAAAAATAGATTTAATAGTAATTCCAGGTTCAGTATTTGATTTTTATGGAAATAGAATAGGGTATGGTGGAGGATATTACGATAGATATTTAGAAGATATAAAAGAAATTAATAATAAGATAGTACTAGCATATGACCTACAAGTAGTTGATTTTATTGAGGCTGAACCTCATGATATTAAGTTTAATTATATAATAACTAATACAAGATTTAGAAAAGCCACCAGTACCTTTAATTATTAAGATAGATAAGGTCATAAATAATAAACCCTACAATATACCACCAGGGTTTTATAGTTGTGCTATAATTCAATCTGCAAGTTTAAAAAAGAGGTGGTTTATGAAAAAATATAGAACATCTGAGGTTGCTAAAATTATAGGAGTTCATTCTAATACAATATTGGCTTATGAAAAGTCAGGATATGTAAGTAAGGTGAAAAGATCGACTAGCGGATATAGAATTTATACTGATAATCATATTGAACAAATTAAGTTAGTAAGATTAGTTTTAACTAATGAGCTTATAAAAACCTATATGTGGTTTAAGGTTAGAGATATTTTAAAGATAATTGGAAAAGAAGATTTAAACTCTGCTTTCATATTATGTAAAGAATTTTTAAGTGATGTACAAAGAGAAAAGTTAAATGAATATAGAGTAATAGAAGATATTAAAAGGATAGTGAAAGAGCATATAGAAAAAGCCGAGAAATTTTCGTTACATAGAAGTGAAGTAGCAAAGTTGATTGATGTATCTATTGACATAATTATTAATTGGGAAAGGAATGGAATATTAAGTGTTCCAAGAAACAATAAAAATAATTATAGAGTTTATTCTGAAAAAGAAATACTAATATTAAAGGTAACAAAGCTTTTAAGAAAAGAAAATTATTGTACCCAGTGTGTAAGGGGGATGATAAAAACATTAGAAAATAATGATTTTAACTTTATAAATAAAGAAAATAAATTATTATCTAAAATTGAAGAAAAAGAAGAAGGTTTAAAAAGATTAATGTTCAAATTATATGAACTAATTAACGATGGAGTTTTTAAAAAAGAGGAGGAATAGAATGGAGCAAGAGTATATTGTATTGCAAGGATGTAGAGAAAATAATTTAAAGAATATATCACTAAAAATACCAAAGAGAAAGATAACAATATTCACAGGAGTATCTGGCTCAGGGAAGTCATCAATAGTATTTGAAACAGTAGCAAAAGAAGCAGGACGTCAATTAAATGAAACATTCAGTGCATTTATAAGAAATTTTTTACCTAAATATGGAGAGGCTAAAGCTGATCATATAGAAAATTTATCTACCCCTATAATAATTGATCAAAGTAGGCTTGGGGGTAATTCAAGATCTACATTAGGAACTATTACTGATATTAATTCATATCTTAGAGCTTTATATTCAAGATTTGGAAGTATTAATCTTGGAAAAGCTAATGTTTTTTCATTCAATGATATACATGGAATGTGTCCAGAATGTCAGGGGATTGGAAAAAAGCTGATTCCTAATATGGAAGCTATAGTTGATATGAATAAATCTTTAAATGAAGGGGCAATTTTATTATCTGGTTTTGGTGTTGGTTCATGGTATTGGAAAATGTTTGCTGAATATGGATATTTTGATAATGATAAAAAAATATGTGATTATTCCAAAGAAGAGTTAGAGAAGTTTTTATATGTAGAGCAACATAAAATTAAACTAGAGAGCGAAAGTATAAATATAACTTATGAAGGTCTAATGGTTAAGTTCAATAGATTATACATAAATAAACAAGGAGAGACATCAGAAGCGGCAAAGAAAAAGCTAAGTGTTTTATTAAAAGAAGATAATTGCCCACTTTGCAAAGGAAGAAGGCTTAATCAAAGAGTTTATGAATGTTTAATTAATGGATATAATATTGCGGATCTAACTAGTATGCAAATTGATGAATTAATTAAAGTAATTAAGAAAATTGATGAACCTGAGGCAGAACCATTAATAAAAGGTGTAACAGAGAAGTTGAATAACATTATAGATATCGGGCTTGGATATTTAACTTTAGATAGAGAAACATCAACACTATCTGGAGGAGAGTCACAAAGAATTAAGATGGTTAAGTACTTAAATAGTAATCTTATAGACTTAATGTATGTATTTGATGAACCGAGCGTGGGACTTCATCCGAGAGATGTAAATAAACTAAACAATCTTTTAATTAAGCTACGCGACAAAGGGAATACAGTAATAGTTGTAGAACATGATCCTGATGTTATAAAAATTGCAGATCATATTATAGATGTAGGTCCAAGAGCGGGAAAGTATGGCGGGACAATAATGTTTGAGGGAAGCTACGAAAATTTACTTACATCAGGAACTTTGACTGGAAATGCACTTAATAAGACTTTACCAATTAAAGAAAAGGTAAGAGAGCATAAGGGGTATTTAGAAATTGTAAATTGTAATGAAAATAACTTGAAGAATATATCAGTTACAATACCACAGGGAGTTCTAACAGTAGTAACAGGGGTAGCAGGTTCAGGGAAGAGTACACTAATTAAGAGTGAGTTCATGAAACAGAATAAGGAAGCAGTTTTAATAGATCAAAGCGCAGTAACTGCTAATTCAAGATCTAGCTTAGCTACTTATAGTGGAATTATGGATAATATAAGAAAAGTTTTTGCTAAAGAAAATGGAGTAAAGATATCATTATTTAGTTATAATTCAGAAGGCGCTTGTGAGACTTGCAATGGTACTGGTGTAATAGAAACAAATTTAGCATTTATGGAAAATGTAAAAACTGTTTGTGATACATGTGAAGGTAAAAAGTTCAAAAAGGAAGTTTTTGATTATAAATTCCAAGGAAAAAATATAATAGAAGTTTTAGAAATGTCAGTTTCTGATGCTATAGATTTCTTTAAAGTAAAACCAATTAAATCAAAGCTTGAATTAATAGAAAAAATGGGTATTGGATATCTTTCTTTAGGGCAAACCCTTGATACATTATCAGGAGGAGAGTGTCAAAGATTAAAGCTTGCTAGTGAGTTAAATAATGAGAGTTCAATATATATTTTGGATGAGCCAACTACAGGACTACATATGGCGGATATAGAAAACTTCATAAATATTGTTGAAGGTATTGTTGATAGTGGAAATACAGTTATAATAATTGAACATAATATTGATATCATAAAAAGAGCTGACTGGATTATAGATCTTGGACCAGATGGAGGAACTAAAGGCGGAGAAATAATATTTGAAGGAATAGTAAAAGAATTAATTAATTGTCAAGAATCATTGACAGGCAAATATATAAATAATAACTAATTATTAGAGGTACTGTGAATGAAAGGCCTTCCGATTGAATAGCTACTATCGGAAGGCTCTTAAAAAGTAAATATTTATTTAGCTACTATTACCGATTTACAAAAAGTAGCCAGATAAATATGATTAATTGTAAAAAATTAGTATTAAGTCTTAGTTAATTTAGTATTTCTCCTATAATCTTAATAACATCATCATAATCAGAATATCCTTTAGAAATAAGATAAAAATAATCATCATATGTTTGTAAATATAGTCTTGGAAATGCTTCGGCTTTAAGCTGTTTCGCTAGTGTAAAATCATAATGTGCTTGTTGCTTATAATAATCTTCTTTCATCTTTTTGATAAATGAGTTTGGCTCTATTTCAAAATTCATAGCCAAATCCTTATAAAAGCTATCCGTGCTTGGATTACGGCCGTCAAGGAAAATAGAATGGCTAAGTTCACCAATGAATTCAATAGGAGAAAAAGAGGTTTCACAATCTCTAAAAACAGCAAGTGCTATTGCAGGAAGTTCGGAAGTTAATAGTACTTCTTCATTTCGTATCATTTCAAAAAAATTATTACCGAACTGGCATCCTGTTGTTTCTTCAATTTTTTTATAACCTTCTCTCAAACGGTTACTAGCTTCTTGACCACTCATTTCATAAAAAACTTCGTTAAATAGACAATCTTCTGTATCTTTAATTTTTTTATATCGTTTTTCTGTACGATAGTTTGCTTCTTTTTTGCCAGTTAATTTTATCCGATCACCAAGTATTAGCCCTCCACTCAAAATTTCAAAATCAAAATCCTCTTTATAGTTATCGTAAAGTTGTTTAACTATAGGTGTGAAAGCATAGCACCAAGGACATGCTGAATCATAAATATAAATAATCTTTTTCATTAAAATCACTCCTTTACTCTAAATGTTCATTTATTGATCGATAGAACGTCTTTAATCCTTAATCCAATTTCTTAATTCATTTTGTAGTACACTTTTCCATGTGTTGTCATTTTCTGGTTTGGATTGATCATCTTCAATGGTATAAACTTCTCTTTTCCAATGTTCTAAACGATCCTCCAATATAATTTTAGCCTTTTGCAATTCTTGAAGTTGATTTTCTATTTTCAAAAGTTTTTCTTCATAAAATTCTGTTACTAATTTAGAATCTAATAATCTGTTTTCGATTTTTAATTGACATTGTAGAAAATTAGCTATTTCTTCTGTTGAGGTACCAATATTTATAAGTACTTGGATTGTATTTACCCATATTACATCATCTTCACAATACTCTCTATAGCCATTTTCTAATCTATTAGGATTTAGAATACCTTGTTTTTCATAATACCTAAGTGATCTTAGGCTTACTCCAGTTCTTTTAGATAATTCACTTATTTTCAATTTATACACCTTCTTATAGATGGATTGCTATATTAGCATTATAAACTATGACATCATGTTAATGTAAAACGATATTTTTGAGATCTTAAGTACATGCAAATAGATTTACTTTTATATGAAATAAGATTAATATTGTTAATTGAAAAGAATGTATCTATAAACTATAATATAAAAAGATAATATGACTTGGTCAATTATTTTACATTCGAGTAAGAGGTGTTTTTATGTTTAATAAAGAGGAACTTCAGATTATTAATGAAGCTGTAAAAATGTATGAAGAAAAGACAACTAAACTTTTAGAGTCTAGTACCAATAATAAGGAGAGAATGGTTGCATATAATAGAAAGCAAAAGAAGGTTTGGTTACTTCAAAATAAGCTAAAAAAATTAATGGAAGAAAATAAATAGAATTATTTATATTAAGAAAGCTATATGGTAGCTTTCTTTTTTTATTATATATTGGTAAAATAAGGATAATAAGTATTTATATATCATTACTAATAAAAAAGATTATAAATAGAATTTTAATGTACTAAAAAATTGGGGGTGAAAAAAATGAGAAAGGTTGTATCTATACTATATTACATTATTCAATATTCTATTATTGGATTAAGCTTTCTTGCCTTCGCTTCAACTATGGAAATTATACCCTGGTATGAGCCTTCAACCATAGGGACATTTTTTATTCTTATGATAATAGCACCTATTCAAGTTTTACTTGCATTTATAGTTTTTCTTCTTAAAGAAAAGTTACTAATAAATAAAAGAAGTGTTATAGTTTCAATCACCAATTCAGTTATACTAGTTGGAATTGGAATAATTTCGGTATTAAAGGAACCTTTATTCTATCCACTATCTGTAATATTATCAATCGTAGAAGTTCTATTGGCTCTATATCTATTTATAACAATAATGAAAAGAAGATATTAATATATTAAAATCCAGCATAAGCTGGATTTTTTATTAACTCAATAATAGTTAATTATGTGCGTAATACGTATAACCATAAAACAAAACATAGATTAGTATAGTTCAATGGATATTGAACATTTAATTATTTTTATTTTGTGCTCCCCAGTCGCACAATTCTTCTAAAACAGGTAATAGGGTTTCAGCTTTCTGTGTTAGACTGTATTCTACCTTAGGAGGAATCTGAGGATACTCTTTTCGTTTTACCAAACCATCTGCCTCCAATTCTTTTAATTGAGAACTCAATATTTTAAAAGTAATAGTTCCTATTTGTCTTTTTAGTTCATTAAAGCGAACTGGTTGATTTTCTGCTAAAAGGTAAATAATCACCATTTTCCATTTACCACCGATTACTGACATTGTATAGCCAAAAGGTGTATCTTTAATATTTGTAATTTTACTATTAAAATCAGCCATTCCCATAATTACACTATCCTTTCTAATAGTAGCTATCAATAAAGTGCATACTATTTTTTTATTTGTGCTTAGTATATACTAAGCTTAATTCAAAGTAAAGGAGTGAAATAATGGTAAATATTAAAACTTATAATCACAACGTTCCTTGGGATGGTGAACATGGTATTTCTCAAGGATATTGTGTTAACGGAACCATATATATTTCTGGTCAATTCTCCCATGATATGCAAGGAAATTTTGTTGGTAAGGGTGACATAGAAGTACAGACAAGACAAACATTAGAGAATCTTGATAGAGTACTTGCTGGATTTGGAGCTAAGAGGTCTAATATAGCTGAGATTGAAATTTTTCTTACAGAGCCACAAGCACATTTTGAAAAGTGCATTAATATTTTTAAAGAATATGTAGGCAATCATAGACCAGCGGGCACACTTATTGGTGTTTCTGGTATGGCATTCCCTGAACAGTTAATTGAAATTCGTGCTGTAGCACATATAGACTAACACCTTTACAGTAATTAGCGAGATCATATAAAAAAGAAACTCAGGCTAGGCTGAGTTTCATCAATTAGTATTATGAAGTGTGAAATATAATATCGTTGCGACCTGGATCTTGCGACGGAGCAGACGATATTATATTCATACGGTCTATTTTTCTTTGTTTGCTATTTCTAATATTAATCTATTCTTTAATTCAGAAACTGGAATTGCACCTTCTTCGCCATTCTTTCTGCTTCTTACTGAGGCTTCATTGTTAGTAGCTTCCTTTTCACCAACAACTAGAATGTAAGGAATTCTTTCAAGTCTAGCTTCTCTTATTTTATATCCAATCTTTTCAGCTCTATAATCGCCATCTATTCTTATTCCTGCATTTTTAAATTCTTTAACTATTGATTCTGCATAGTCATTATATTTATCAGAAATAGGTAATACTATTGCTTGTTTTGGAGCAAGCCAAGTTGGGAATGCACCAGCATATTTTTCAATAAGCATAGCTAAAGTTCTTTCATAACATCCAATTGAAGATCTATGAATTATATATGGACGTTTCTTATTTCCATCTTTATCTATATAAGTCATATCAAATCTTTCTGCAAGAGCAAAGTCAATTTGGATAGTTATTATTGTATCTTCTTTTCCATGAACGTTCTTAAATTGGATATCAAGCTTTGGTCCATAGAATGCAGCTTCACCTTCAGCTTCTACATAATTAATTCCAAGGTGATCTAAGATACCTTTCATTAATACTTGAGTTTCTTCCCAAGCTTCTGGATTGTTTATATATTTTTCAGTATTGTTTGGATCCCACTTAGAGAATCTAAATGAAATATCTTCATCAATTCCTAAAGTAGTCATAATGTGATTGATTAACTCAACACAACCTCTGAATTCTTCTTCTACTTGGTCTGGTGTACAAACTATATGTCCATCAGATAAAGTAAATTGTCTAACACGAATTAGTCCATGCATTTCACCAGATGCTTCATTTCTATATAAAGTAGAAGTTTCAGCATATCTTATTGGTAATTCTCTATAAGAATGTTGTTCTGCATTATAGATAGTATATTGGAATGGACAAGTCATTGGTCTTAATGCCATTATTTCAGGATCTTTTTCTTCATCTCCTAAAACAAACATACCATCTTTATAGTGATCCCAGTGTCCAGAAACTTTAAATAAGTCATTCTTAGACATTGAAGGAGTCTTTGTGAATACATAGCCTCTCTTTTCTTCTTCATCTTCTACCCATCTTTGAAGAAGTTGAACTATTTTAGCACCCTTAGGCATTAATAGAGGTAAACCTTGACCTACTTTTTCATCAGTAGTGAAGATTTTAAGTTCTCTTCCTAATTTGTTATGATCTCTCTTTTTAGCTTCTTCTAAAGCTTCTAAATATGCATCTAAATCAGCTTTCTTTAAAAATGCTGTTCCATATATTCTTGAAAGCATTTTGTTTTTTTCGTCACCTTTCCAGTAAGCACCTGCACTTCTAAGAAGTTTAATAGCCTTAATTGATTTTAATGACATTACGTGAGGGCCAGCACATAAGTCAACAAAGTCTCCCATTTTGTAGAATGAAATAACTTCATCTTCACCTAAGTCGTTTATTAATTCAACCTTATATGGTTCATTAGCATCTTCCATTAATTTTAAAGCTTCTGATCTTGGTAATTCGAATCTTTCGATTGAAGGATTTTCCTTTATTATTTTTCTCATTTCATCTTCAAGTTTAACTAAATCATCAGCAGAGAAAGAGTTCTCAACATCAAAATCATAGTAGAAACCATCATTAATTGCAGGTCCGATAGCTAATTTAGCTTCAGGATATAATCTCTTAACAGCATATGCTAATACGTGAGATATACTGTGTCTTACGGCATCTTTTCCTTCTTGAGAATCAAATGTGCAGATTGCAAGTTCTGAATCTTCATTTACAGTATAACGTAAATCTACAACCTCTCCGTTAACTATTCCACAGTAAGCGTTTCTAGCTAGACCTTCGCTTATTGACTTAGCTATATCTAGTACTGAAACACCAGCTTCAAATTCTTTTACTGATCCATCTTTTAAAGTGATTTTAATCATTTTTATATTCTCCCTTCATGATTTTTAAAAATAAAAAAACTCCCATCCCTTCAATAATAGAAGGGACGAGAGTAACAAATTCGATATTTCCCGCGGTTCCACCCTTAATTGCCTTAAATATAGGCCTCTTAAGATATCGTAACGTGATATTAAACGGACTTTATTAGAGTCACTCAGAGGTGGTTTTCAACTATACTCAAGTAAGATAATTTCACCAAGCTTATCTCTCTCTGAAAATGAAAAATAGTTTACTCTTCTCTTCAACGCATTAAATATTTATTACTTATTATAATTATTAAATATATTAATGTCAACATAAAGAAATCTTTTTTAGCAAAATATGAGATTTCTTTTAAAAATTGAATATAAAATAAAATTTTAGCCAATATTAATATTATGGTAAAGATGTTCTAATTTTATTTCATTAAGTATAGTATAGGAGTATAGTTTACCACCCATTAGAGTTTTAATTACTTCCTTTTTTAAGTACCCTTCCTTATAGAGGCGCATTTTTCGTAGCAGCTTCTTTAAAGAAGAAGTGGTAATTCCTAAAAGTGAGTAAAGTTCCTTATCTGTATAGTAGTCTTTTGGTAAAAGTTTGAAAAGCCTTTTCTGCATTTCAAGCTTATATTTTATATCAGTTTCTATACAGTGATGAGGACCATTTTTGCCTCTGTGGTGATAGTTACAAAGATATTTGTAGTTTATCTTAATATCGTAACCACCTTCGTGTTTATGAACTATATGATGTATATCCGCTGTTGATCCACAAATTTCGCAGTGGTACAATGTCATGCCTCCTTTATATATCTTTAAATATATTATATTATTTTTTTTGAAAATAATCTATAATTTAAGAATATTATAAATATAAACATATTATTAAAAATAATAAATATTTGTAAATTAAAGTGTTTAATGTTACTTTGTTATAAAATTAAAAAACGTTTGAAATAAGGTAAAATATACTATATAATATACTTATAGTATATTTTATTTCTGAGCTGAAAGAAAGGTGATATTAGTGAGGCATAATTATGATTCCTTTGATTATTGGGATGAGCTAATTAATGAAAATCAGACTATTAGAGGGCATATGTTTATGGATAGACTTCCTGATGATAAGAGCATATACATTCATAGTTTAATATTTTCAAAAAATAATGGTCTTAGCAATATATGGTCTTACTTTCCTAATGAAAGAACTTTATTAGGATATATTCAATATTCTTTCTTACAAGAAGCTTTTTATAAATGGATTTATGGAAAAGAAAGATTAGTTGTGAGTATTCCGAATGTTTCTGTGGAGAGAATAATTGCTGACGGTGAAAAAAATAAAAAAATATCAAAAGAAGAAGCAAAAAACATGAGAAGACATCTCGATATGATTAAAAGTTATTGGAATTTACCTAAGGATAAATTAATCAAGTCATTACAAAGGTTTTCAAGAGATTTTAATAGAACTTGGTATGGAGATAATAAAGAGTTTTTATACTTAAAGGTATTTGAAAAACCAAAAGATTTGGGAGAATTTGTTATTAGTTCAAGCTATATAACGACGACTGAAGAAGACTTCATTGAAAGAACTGGAGTAGACATAATGCAGTGGCAGGGTATCTGTGAAAATGCTCATATGAATAGGCGAAACGGTGAGAAATTCAGAGATATATTATTAAAATCTCTTACTGAAATTATATAAGATTAGAAAATTTTTATTGACAGTAATATTATTGAAATATATAATGTTATTGTCAATAAATTATGCGGGTGTAGCTCAATGGTAGAGCCCTTGCCTTCCAAGCAAGTTACGTGAGTTCGATTCTCATCACCCGCTCCATATATGCGTTATTAGCTCAGTTGGTAGAGCACCTGACTCTTAATCAGGGTGTCCCGGGTTCGATCCCCTGATAACGCACCAACATAGAGGGATTAATTTTTAATCTCTCTTATTTTTTGTCTATATATAAACAAAGGAGGGAAAATATTGAATAACAAAGGTAATGGCTTTGCTTTAATTCCTTTAGCAGTATTTTTAGTGGTTTATTTAGGAAGTTCTATATTGGCAAAGGATTTTTATGCTATATCAATTATAATACCATTTTTAGCTGCGGCTTTAACAGCATTGATAATGAATAGAAAAGAAAAATTTGAGAAGAAAATAGAAATTTTTTGCAAAGGTGCAGGAAACACTAATATTTTATTAATGGTAATCATATTTATATTAGCAGGAGCATTTGCACAAGTAGCAAAGGATATGGGAGCTGTAGATTCGACTGTTAACTTAGGGCTTTCATTACTTCCAAGTAGTTTGTTGATACCTGGGATGTTTATAATAGGATGCTTTATAGCCTTATCAATAGGAACTTCAATGGGGACAATAGTTGCATTAGTTCCGATAGCTGTTGGAATAGCAAGTAAAACAGGTATAGAGACTGCTTTAGCAGTAGGGGCAGTTGTAAGTGGAGCTATGTTTGGAGATAATCTCTCTATTATATCAGACACTACAATAGCAGCGACTAGAACACAGGGCTGCGAAATGAAAGATAAATTTAAAATGAATTTTATTATAGTTTTACCAGCGGCAATAATTACAACGTTGTTGTTTATGTTCTTAACAAGGAATACAGATTCAATCACTTTAGGTGTATTAAATTATAACTTCATAAAAATTGTTCCATATATATTAGTTATAGTTACAGCTTTATTAGGCGTGAATGTTATAATAGTATTATTACTAGGAATATTATCGTCTGGATTAGTAGGTTTTATGTTTGGAAGTTTTGGTATTTTAGGATTTTTCAACTCAATATCAACTGGAATCAGTGGTATGAGTGAGCTTATAATAATATCATTACTTATTGCAGGAACAATAGAAATTATTAAGTATAATGGTGGAATAGATTTTATATTAAATAAAGGACTTAAGAACTTTAAGAGTAAAAGAGGAGCTGAATATGGCATCGCTACCTTAGTTAGTTTAGTCGATGTTTGTACAGCAAATAATACAGTTGCAATTGTAACTGTTGGTCCTATAGCAAAAAATATTTCTAATGAATATGACTTAGAGCCAAAGAGAGTTGCAGGTATTATGGATATGTTTTCTTGTGTTTTCCAAGGAATTATTCCATATGGAGCACAATTAATATCAGCAGCAGGACTAGCTGCAATTTCACCTTTCGCAATAATGAAATTTTTATTTTATCCATATTTGATGGGAATTTGTGCTATAATAGCAATATATATTCATTGGAGAAAAAAATAAAGGCTGTTGTAAAATTAAAATATATAACCAAGAAAAAAGATCTTGCTTTTAAAGCAAGGTCTTTTTTAATGAATAATGCATAATTGATAATGCATAATTAAGGAAATAACTCAGACAAGCTGAGTTATGCATTTTTCATTACATATTATGCATAATTAACAGTTGTAAAATAACTTAGCTGTGAACTTTTGCTTATATTATTCTTTATTGAGAACAAAAGTTTCAAATGCTTTAATGGCCTTGTCTCTCATAGTGAAATCATAGATACCATTATTTATTAATCGAATTGTGAAAAACATATTTTCCATTATTGATATTTTGTAGTCCTTAATAAATGTTTCATAGGAATATTCTTTAATGTTTTCACAAAGACAATGGTAATAATAGTCTATTAATGTTTTTGCATATTTCTTATCAGGCTCAATATGAAGGGCTAATAGCATTGCTAAATCTTCTGTGCAGAGACCGATTCTAATGGCTTCCAAATCAATAAATTTAACTGTCTTGCTGTTTGATTTTGAAATAAAGGTGTTTCCAGGGTGTAAATCACCATGAATAATTGTTATATTTTTTCTTGAATGAAATCTTGTATCTATATAATTGAGATATTGTTCCTTTAATAATTGGATGGCATCTTGAAAAAGGTTTAGTTTTTTTGAATCTATGGTATTTTCGTGAACATCCCATACCTTTGGTATTTTACCAGCTTCTTCGTCTCCCTTATATTTCATAAAATCTTTTTCCATTCCGTTTATATGAGCCAGTAGATTTTCTTTAGTTTTATGACGGAAGTTAAGCCCTATTTTCTCAAAAGCATTATCATTTTCCCAAAAAGTTGTATGCAGTTTTGCAGTTGCATATAATAAGGCATAATAATTTTCTCTAATTTTATTGCCATATTCATTATCTTCATCAAAATGAAATCCTTGAATATAATCATTCAAGTCTTCCATGAGAATAATTTTTTCCTGAAAATCAATGTAGTATATCAGTGGTAGTGTTACTGTATACTGGCTGAGAAAGCTGTATCCATATATTTCTTTATCATTATCAGAATATATTTTTTCAATTAACTTGATTTCCTTTTGTGGAGATGTAACAGTAATATATAAACTTGTATATCTAGAGTGTTTCTCAGATTTCAACCTTTTTACCACACAATTTCCTATGTTAGGGTTTGTTTTTTGAATAGCACCTATAATTGCATTGTCATCTAATCCTATTGTTTTTTCGGAAATATTATTATTTCCTAATTGTTGAATTACATATTTTGCGATTTGATCCGCCTGCATTTGAAGAACATTTGGCTTTTGCTCTTCAATTTTTGAGTCAAAGGAATAAGCAGGCATAATTATCTCATCAATGGTACAGTTAAAGATCTGTGAGAGAACAGGTAATAAAGATGTTTCTGGAAGTGAATGACCGTTTTCCCATTTACTGATTGCCTGAGGTGATATGCAGAGCATTTCGGCTAGTTTTTCTTGTGATAAACCATTCTTTTTTCGAAAGGAAGCAATTTTGACCCCGGTTTTTTTTATATCAAGCATAGAAGTTCTCCTTTTTAATTTTATTATCAGCGCCGATGACTTAATTATAACTTAAAAAAAATAAAAGACTATACAGAAAATAAGAAGTTCACTCAACTATAAGTTAACATCCTGCATTCTACATTTTACATTGTTCATTTAGATACTGTATTTTAGAGGCTTTTTATAATACAATAATACCAATATGTGTAAAATAATGTATAATATATTTAGGGGGGATTATTATGGGAAAAGTAAAAAGTAGAGAGAATCCTATTTTAGATAATTATATTAGAATTAGAGAAGAACTTAAAAATGAAGGCTATAGAGAAGAAAATTCATATATATCAATTTTAAAAGCTAATATTTTGGCTTTTTTAACGGCAGGTCCTTTTGCAGTATTATTTATATTTGTATATGGGTTTATATGGAAGGGATTTTATATTGAGATAACATCACCTTATTCTTTTCTTTGGGGGTGGATAGTATTACTAATATCAATTCCTGTTCATGAATTTTTACATGGATTTACTTGGCAATTTTTCTGCAAAGAAAGATGGAAGAGTATAAAATTTGGAGTTTTTTGGAGTAAGCTAACACCTTACTGTCATTGTAAAGAAGCTATAAGCGTTAAAGAGTATTTACTTGCGTTATTGATGCCATTTTTAATCCTTGGAATTGTTACAGGTATATTATCAATAATAATAGAAAGTCCATTTTTACTATTCTTTTCTGTTTTTAGCATTTTAAGTGCTGGAGGAGACACAACTATTGCCCTTAAACTCTTTAAGTACAGAAAAAATAAAAACACATTGATTTTAGATCATCCAACAGAATGTGGTTTTGTTGCTTTTGAAAAATAAAATAATAAGCTGTTACCCTAAATTATTAGTGTAACAGCTTACTTTCATGTCAATTTTTTGTAAGAAAAAATTTAATCCTTAATTCCTTCATTATTTCATTTCGATTTTGCGAATGCAAAAGAGAATCTTCATTCTTTCATTTCCAAAACTCCGTAGGAGTTTTAACCATAATTCTACATTCTACATTCTACATTTTACATTTCAATTAGGCATATGCTTTGAGAAGATATTCCTTCTCCAGTTCCAGTAAAGCCTAATCCTTCTTCAGTAGTAGCTTTTACGTTAATTTTCATTACATCAATATTTAATGCTTTGGCTATATTCTCACGCATTTCTTTTATATAAGGAGCCATTTTAGGCCTTTGAGCAATTATAGTAGAATCTATATTATTAATAGAATAGCCATTGTCATTTAATAATTTCCCTACTTCCTCAAGAAGTTTTATACTGGATATACCTTTATATTTTACATCAGTATCTGGGAAAAGAGTTCCTATATCACCTAGGGCAGAAGCGCCAAGTAATGAATCTATTATTGCATGAAGTAAAACATCAGCATCTGAATGACCGAGTAATCCTTTTTCGTAAGGAATAGTAACTCCACCAATTATTAAATCTCTTCCATCAACAAGGCGATGTACATCATATCCTAATCCTATTCTCATTTCCATACCTCCAAGACTATTATTTAAGACTATTTTACTCTATATGAAATTATAATATCAAGGATTTGTATAAAACTTAAGAAAATAGATGTCAGTGATATTTATAATACTTTTCTAAACGGGTAATGTGTAATGTTATTTGAAGTCTTTTTCTTTTTACGAGGTTTTATAACAAATATGTTGTTAAAAAATATCTTTATATTTATCTTCATATTATAAATAAAAAGTAAAGTCTTAGAAGTAATTTTCTTTCGTTTAAAAATAAAATCAACATAAATAATTTTTCTATTCATAAGTTACTCCTAAAAGATTAATGATTATAAATGTTTATGCTATAATATATGATAAATAAGTATAAAAGTTAATAGGGAGTGGAGTTTTTTTATGGAAAGAATCAGAAGAGTAATAGGACTGGTTTTAATCATAGCAGGGATATCTATTATTGTATCTATTGTTTATAAAAAGATAGATACTTTAAATAAACAAAAGGAACTTCAAAATATACTCGAAGAAGTTATAAATGAGGAATCTAAGGAGTTAACTAAGGAAGAAGAAGAAAAGTTAATGAATGGATATAAACCTATCGCCTTAATGGAAATTCCTAGTATTGATTTATCACAAGGAATAGTCGAGGGAATTACTGATGATATTCTTCAATATTACTTAGGAAAATTTGAAAATTCAGTTGCCCCTGGAGAAAAAGGAAATTTTTCTGTTGCTGGACATAGAGTTTCAGATTATTCAGAGGCGTTTGTTAATTTATACAAAGTAGAGATTGGGGATAAAGTATTAGTGAAGGCTAATAAAAAGGAATATGTATATGAAGTTACAGAAAATTTTATAGTATCTCCAGACAAAGTAGATGTTTTGGATAATACAGATGAATCAACAATAACATTAGTAACTTGTACTGTAGGAGCAAAGGAGAGGGTTATAGTAAAAGGAAAGCTAGTAGATGCTAAAGATATATAAAGTGGGGGATGGCAGTGTCAATAAATATCTTTGAATATGATAAATATAAATTTTCAACTAAGGCTCCAGTTAATTTAGCTTTAGATGATGTAGTAGGAAAGCGAGAAGAGGAGATTGAAAGGCTAAGGGAAGAACTTTTAAGTTATAAGATATTAATTAAAGACTTAATTCATAATGAACCTTCATATATACTAAGAAATAAAATACTAAATGTATCATATTTCATAATAGAGGATATAGAATTATTTGATTATTTAAATACTACTAAAAAGTTTCCTATTAATAGACTTCTAAAAAGAACACCTATTGATAAAGAGTTTTATCAAACTTGGAAAGAATATATAGTTGCTTTTGTTGTAATATTAGCAAATCCTACTTATAAGTATCTTCAGGAATACTTACAAGTTGAGGAGGCTGTATATGTTCCTAATTCTGAAGAAATTATACAAATAAATAAAGAGGAAGAACACAGAGGGATTATACTTCATAAGGGAGTAGGTTATGCTATTATTTTGACTTCTAAGGGAGAGTTTATTAAAGTTAAAGCTGGAAAAGATAATAAAGTTGGTGAAGATTTTGTTGGTAAAGAAAGTTTTACTTTTAAGAAGTATAAATTTCAAATCTCTATAATTGCAAGTATATTAGTTTTGATTTCGATAATAGGTATATTCCAATATAGGCTGGTAGATAAGACTATCGCTATAGAAACAACTTCTTTAATAACAATAGAAGTTAATAAATTTAATAAAATTATAGATGCATATTCTAGAACTGAAAAGGGAATTAATATGCTAGATAAATTAAAAATAGATAACGCTGATATTGATAACTCTATTAAAGAAATATTAAATTATTGTATGGATAATGAGATGATTCCGGAAACAGGAATTGTAATAAATGTTACTGGAAATCCATTAAAATATACTGCTTTACAAAGAACAGAAAAATTTATTGAAGAGCAAGGGCTACAAGTTAAATTAAATAACTCAGGAGATGAACATAAAGTAAGTCCATAAGTTAATAAAGGTGATAATATGAATCAAAAGAATAATAAATATATTATAGTGCATAAAGAAAGAGGACCAGAAATTAGATTAAATAAGTATATAAGTGAAACAGGATTTTGTTCAAGAAGAGAAGCTGATAAACTTATAGAGGCAGGAAGAGTAACTGTTGATGGAATAAAGGCTGTAATGGGAACTAAGGTTAGTGAAAGTGCTAATGTAAAAGTAGATGGTAAATCCTTAAAAAAGGTAGAGGAATTAGTATATATAGCCTTAAATAAGCCGGTTGGAATAACTTGCACCACAGAAAAGAAGGTAAAAGGAAATATAGTTGATTTTGTTAATCATGAGAAAAGAATATTTCCTATAGGAAGATTGGATAAAGATTCCCAAGGGTTAATATTACTTACTAATGATGGCGATATAGTTAACAAGATATTAAGAGCAGGTAATAATCATGAAAAAGAATATATAGTAACTGTGGATAAGCCTATAAATGATAAATTTATAAAAGATATGGCTAATGGAGTAAAAATATTAGGAACTGTAACGAAGAAATGCATAGTTAATAAGATAAATGAGAGAACTTTTAGAATTATATTGACTCAAGGGATGAATAGGCAAATAAGAAGGATGTGCGAGGCATTAGGATATAGTGTAACTAAATTAAATAGAATAAGAATAATGAATATAAAATTAGGTGATTTGAAAATAGGTAGCTATAGAGAGCTGACTTCAGGAGAATTGAAAAAGTTAAATTCATTAATAAGTACATCTATAAAAACTAAGGAAGTGGATCAATAAAATATATAAAAATGAGATAGATTTATGCTATTTGAAAGAATATGGTCATGTTGTGAATAAAATTCACAATATATGGCCTTTTTTTATGAAGTGGGATAAAAGTTATCCACAGGCTCTTAAGTCCCTAAATATAAGGGGTTAGGATAAATGAGCAAGTACTCATGTAAAAATTTACAGTAAAAAAATGTATGTTACGCACACTATCCACATGGGTGTGTGGATAACTTGTGAAAATAATGTTGAAATGTAGCTAATAATTATTAACAATACTGTAGATAATATAATGATGTAAGAAAAAGTAATAATTTTAATTTTCAAAATTATTATATGTAAGTGGGAGAATTAGTGATGAAAAGATTTTGTAGAGCACTGATAATTTTATTGTTATTTATGAATATTTTCTATATTTATCCACAATCTATGTTGATAATTATTAACAGTGATTATGTCGAAGTTCCATTTCTTGTGGATAATCCTATAAAAGAAAAAACTAATTTTATAAATATTGATGTAGAAATACCTCAGATAATAGGACTAGTAGATAAGACTAAGGAAAAAGATATTAACAAGGAGATTTTAGATTGGACTAACCTGTGGATAAAGGATACAAAGGATACAAGTGAAGATATTAAGCCAACAATTCCATATGAATTAATGGCTAGATATACATTAACTAATGATAAAGATATATTGAGTTTTTATATAGATTACTACCAGTTTAGTGGAGGTGCTCATGGTATAACTACTAGAAATACATATAATATTGATATTAAAAGCGGGAGTAAATTAATGCTAAAAGACTTGTTCAAAGAAGGATATGATTATAAAACTTATATTAATGAAGAGATATCGAAAGAAATAAGTAAACATCCAGAGTATTACTTTACAGGCAAAGAAGGCTTTAATGGGATAAAAGATGATCAAAGCTTTTATATTAGAGATAATAAAATTATTATACATTTTCCTTATTATGAAATTGCACCATATGTTACAGGGATGCCAGAATTCGAAATAGAAATGAAATAAAAATTAAAGAATGAAAAAATGAAGAAATGAAAAAAATTAAGGAGGTTTTGCACAGCAAAACCTCCTTATTATAGATATTATTTTATAAAAAATCTGAAAAGATTTTTATTTAGCATTCTTTCATTCTTTAATTTTTTCATTCTTCCATTAATAAAATGCAAGGCATTTTATTAAGCTACTTTGCTAATGTCATCATTTTCTTCATTAACATCAATTTCAGAAGATTTTTTACCAATAACAGCATCTCTTATAACTTTAAATATTTGAATTAATACTGTAGGTATAAATGCAAATAAGTAAATATATCCTATTTGTGAACCTGTCAATGTAGCAACTTCAAATAATCTTTTTAAGAATGGTACAAATAAAACTAGGTTCAAGAATAATAATCCAGCACCAAAAGCTAGCCAGCTATATCTGTTACTGAATAATCCTATAGAGAATATAGATTTATCTCCTCTACAGTTAAATCCATGGAATAATCTTGCTAAACAAAGTGTTGCAAATGCCATTGTAGAAGCAACATTATTATCTGTTCTCAATCCTATATAAAAAGCTGCTAAAGTAAATATTGATATTAATAAACCTTCACTAAGAATTTCTGTTATAAAATCTTTAGATAGTATAGAAGCATTTCTAGCTCTAGGTTTGTCCTTCAGCAAGTCTTTTTTAGACTTTTCCATACCAATTGCTATAGCAGGTAAACTATCTGTTAATAGGTTTATAAATAATAAATGTACTGCATGGAATGGCATTGGTAAAGCCATTATTGATGCATATAATACTGATAAAATACCAGAAGTATTACCTGATAACAAGAACTTAATAGAATTTTTTATGTTTTTATAAATATTTCTTCCGTTAGCGACTGATTTTACTATAGTTGCAAAGTTATCATCAGTCAGGATAACAGATGCAGCATCTTTTGATACCTCTGTACCTGTAATTCCCATTGCAATTCCTATATCGGCTTGTTTTAAAGCTGGAGCATCATTAACACCATCACCAGTCATAGCAACAATTTCATTTCTATCTTGCCAAGCTCTAACTATTCTTATCTTATGTTCAGGAGAAACTCTAGCATAAACTGAAATATGCTCTACATTTTCTCTTAATTCTTCATCAGTCATTTTATCTAGTTCTACACCTTCTATAGCTCTATCGCCATCTCTTAAGATACCAATTTGCTTAGCGATAGCTGATGCAGTAATTTTATGATCACCTGTAATCATAACAGGTTTAATTCCTGCTGTTATACAGTCTCTAACAGCTTCAGCAGATTCATTTCTTGGTGGGTCTATCATTGATATAAGCCCAATAAATGTATAATTATTTTCATCTTCTAAAGCTAAATATTCAGGGTTTGCAAATTCTTTATAAGCAAAAGCTAAAACTCTTAAACCATTTTGTGATAATTGTTTGTTTGCATTTATTATATTTTGTTTATCTTCATAAGTAATATCTCTTACACCTGTAGATGTTTTGATTTTAACTATTCTATCTAATAAAACATCAAAAGCACCCTTAGTAAACATCAAGTTTTTATTATCAAATCTATGAAGAGTACTCATAAGCTTTCTGTCGGAATCAAAAGGTAATTCAGCTAATCTTCCATAAGACTTTCTTACTTCTAATTCATCTAAAGATAGCTTATGACCTAAATTAACTAAAGCAACTTCAGTTGGATCACCTATTTCAACACCATCTTTAGATGTAGAGTCATTACATAAAATTGAACTAGAAACTAAGTAGTTAGCTAATTCATCTTTAATATCTAATTCTTCACCATCAATTAATTTATTATCAAGGAATACTTTTTTTACTGTCATTTTATTTTGTGTTAAAGTTCCTGTTTTATCTGAACATATTACAGATACAGAACCTAAACCTTCAACAGCTCTAAGCTTTTTAACTATAGCATTTTCTTTAGCCATCTTTTGAGTTCCAAGAGCTAGTACAATTGTTACAATTGAACTTAAGGCTTCAGGAATAGCGGCAACTGCTAATGCTACAGCAAACATAAGAGAGTCTAAAATATTAGTTCCTCTATAAAGGCTAAGAGCAAATACCAATATACAAACTGCAAATATACCAATAGCAAGTTTTTTACTAAAATCATCTAAGCTAATTTGAAGTGGAGTTTGTTTTTCTTGAGTTTCTTCCATTAAGTTAGCTATTTTACCTATTTCGGTATTCATTCCAGTACCAGTAACTACGATTAAGGCTCTTCCATAAGTAACAAGTGAACCTGAGAATACCATATTTTTTTGATCACCAAGAGCAATATCTTCATTCTCTATAACTTCAACAAATTTATTTACGCTTTCTGATTCTCCAGTAAGAGAACTTTCATTTACTTGAAGTGAGAAGTTCTCAATTATTCTACCATCAGCAGAAACCATATCACCAGCTTCTAATATAAGAATGTCTCCAGGAACTAATTCTTTAGAAGGTATTTCAATTTTTTTACCATTTCTATACACTTTAGCAGAAGGGGATGATAAAGCTTTTAAGCTATCTAGTGATTGCTCTGCTTTAAAGTGTTGCACTGTTCCTAAAACTGAATTAAGAATAATTACCGCAAAGATAACTAAAGTACTTTCTAGACTACCTGTAATAGCTGATATAACAGCAGCAGCAATTAATATTAGGACTAGTAAATCCTTAAATTGATTAAGAAACACTTGTAAAACAGTTTGCTTCTTTTTTTCTGTTAATTGATTAAGTCCAAACTTTTCAGTATTAGCACTTACCTGTTTGTCCTCTAATCCGCTTTTAGAAACATTAAATTCTTTTAATACTTCTTCGTAGGGCGTTGAATAATATTTTTTCATAATTATTTCCTCCAAACATTAGTGAAAATTTTAATAAGTTTATGAGCCTAAGATGATTGCTTTTATATAAAAAGAGACTCTTAATACAATTTTCATTTTGTGATAAACTGTATTAAAAGTCTCGTAACCAAATTGGTATATAACACCAGACCTAAATAGATCGCGAATGTTGATGCTATATTTTTTACTACTCCCTCTTAATGGAAATATTTAATTTATAATATAATCTTATTATTAATTTAAATGAATGTCAATATATAAATTTTAAGCAGAATTGCAAAGATTATAAATAAATATAATTTTTACATTTAAATTAATAAGAGAGTAGAAAGAAATATCAAGTTAAATACCGAAGTGGAAAATTATTTTAATAAATCTAAATTTTTTCTATATAACTTTGGTGTTAAATTATTTATTTTAAGGAAATTTCTATTAAAGGATCTAATGCTTGAATATCCACATATGTAAGCTATATTTGTTATTGTTTCTTCAGTATTTTTTAATAAATACATTGAATAATTTATTCTATTCTCATTAATAAAGTCTACAAAGGATATTCCAAGTGTGTTATTAAGGTATTTAGATAAATAAGTATAACTATATCCAAATTCTTTAGCGATATCTTGTAGTGAAATATCTTTAGTAAAATTTTCTTGAATATAATTTAATGCTTTATGTAATAATTCATAATCATTTTTATTATTTTCCATTATATCAGAATTTTCTAATACTTCAGAGCAAACAAGATATAGGTAAGCTTTCATTTGAATTAAATTAGTTTTATTTTTAAAGATATTATTTATAATTAAATCTTTAAATTCATGAGGTAAAGTAAAAATAGGGTTATCAAGATACTTTTCATAAACCATATTATGAAAAGTTTTTATATATTCAGGAGAAAAAACACATATATAAGATTCAGAAGTACCTTCAGTTATAAAAGAATGCATTTCATAGGGAAGAATCAAAAGACATTGATCTTCTTTTACATCAAATATTCTATTATTAATACTAACCTGAATGGAACCACTTTTTACATATATAAGTTCAAAGCTTCTATGTAAATGCTTAGGAAAATTAAAGTTGAGATTATAATAATTGGAAAAATTATTATTTTCTCCAAAATGATGAGATTCATATGTTAACATAAAAATCCTCCAAACAATAAGTTTTGTCTATAATTATATATATTTTATCTACTTTAGTCAAATATCTATATTCAAAATACACATTAATAAAATTTAATAAGGTTTAAGTATTTAAATTGCTATAAGAATATATAAAAAATATGAAAATAAAAAAATGAATAAAATTTTTAACAACACAAATCTTGTCCATAAATATACAATTAATTTCTTGTTACTTTATGAATGTAATAGTTATCATATAGATATGAAAAGTTAAATAGTAAATTTATTGTAAGAGGATGATAGTTATGAATAAAGGAAACAGAATGACTCATGAAGAGGCTTATGTAAAAGCAAAAGAATTAGTATCAAAAATGACATTACATGAAAAGGCATCACAATTGACATATAATGCTGCTGCGATAGAACACCTAAATATTCCAAGATATAATTGGTGGAATGAAGGATTACATGGAGTTGCAAGAGCTGGTACAGCTACTATTTTCCCGCAAGCTATTGGACTAGCTGCTATGTTTGATGATGAACTTTTAAGTAAGGTAGCAGAAACTGTAGCTATAGAAGCGCGTGCAAAGTATAATGAAAGCACAAAAAAAGATGACAGAGATATTTATAAAGGTATTACATTATGGTCTCCTAATATAAATATATTTAGAGATCCTAGATGGGGACGTGGACATGAAACTTATGGAGAAGATCCATATTTAACATCAAGACTTGGAGTAGCTTTTATAAATGGACTTCAAGGAGATGGAAAGTATTTAAAGACCGCTGCTTGTGCGAAACATTATGCTGTTCATAGTGGTCCAGAAGGATTGAGACATGAATTTGATGCAGTTGTAAATCAAAAGGATTTATATGAAACATATTTACCAGCTTTTGAAGCTGCTGTAAAAGAAGCAGATGTAGAAACTGTAATGGGAGCATATAATCGTACTAATGGAGAGCCTTGCTGTGGAAGTAAGACTTTATTAAAGGACATATTAAGAGGAAAATGGAATTTCCAAGGGCATGTTGTTTCAGACTGTTGGGCAATAGCAGATTTCCACTTATATCACAATGTAACAAGTACAGCTACAGAATCAGCAGCATTAGCTATTAAAAATGGATGTGACCTAAATTGCGGTAATATATATCTTCAAATGTTATTAGCATATAAAGAAGGTCTAGTTACAGAAGAGGACATAACAACAGCAGCAGAAAGATTGATGGCTACAAGAATTAGACTTGGAATGTTTGATGATAATTGCGAGTTTAATGAAATACCATATGAAGTAAATGACTGTGAAGAGCATAATGAACTTTCATTAGAAGTATCAAGAAAATCAATGGTTTTACTTAGAAATAATGGTATTTTACCAATTGATAAATCAAGCTTAAAATCTATTGCAGTTATAGGACCAAATGCAGATAGTCAAATAATGCTTAAGGGTAATTATTCAGGAACAGCATCTAAGTACACAACTATTCTTGAAGGTATCCATGAAGCTGTAAATAAAGAAACAAGAGTTTATTATTCAGAAGGATCTCATTTATATAAAGATAGAGTTGAACATTTAGCGCAAGCTAATGATAGAATAGGTGAAGCAATTTCAGTAGCAGAAAGATCAGATGTTGTTGTATTATGCTTAGGTTTAGATTCAACAATTGAAGGTGAACAAGGGGATACAGGTAATAGTGATGCAGCAGGAGATAAGGAAAATCTAAATTTACCAGAATCTCAACAAGTATTACTTAGAAATGTTTTAGCTACTAATAAGCCAGTCATAGTTGTTTTAGGCTCTGGAAGTGCTCTTACTCTTAATGGGTTAGAAGAAAAGTGTGCTGCAATATTACAAGCATGGTATCCAGGTAGTCATGGTGGAAGAGCTGTTGCAGAATTATTATTTGGTGACTATTCACCAAGTGGAAAACTACCAGTAACTTTCTATAAAAATACTGATGATCTTCCTGAATTTACTGACTATTCAATGAAGGGAAGAACTTATAGATATTTTGAATCAGAAGCTTTATATCCATTTGGATATGGATTAACATATTCAAAGGTAGAATTAAGCAATTTAAATGTAGAAGAAGTTAATGATGATTTTGAAACAGTAAAAGTAAGTATTGATATTAAGAATGTTGGTGATTACAATACTGATGAAGTAGTTCAATGCTACTTAAAAGACTTAGAATCAAGATTTGCAGTATTAAACCATAGCTTAGTAGGATTTAAGCGTGTTTCTTTAGCGAAAGGTGAAAGTAAAACTATAGATTTTGAATTAAGAAGAAGAGAATTTGAAGCTGTAAATGATAATGGTGAAAGAATATTAGATAGCAAAAAATTCAAGATATTTGTTGGTGTTTCTCAACCAGATAGAAGAAGTGTTGAGCTTTGTGGATTAGCACCATTAGAAAAAGAAATAAATATAAAGTAAAAATTTAATAAAATTCCTATAAATAAGTAAAGTAAAAATCAAAAACTCATTTTTTAAGTTTTTGATTTTTTTTTAAGTTTTTAGACATTTATTATTTTCTTTAGTACTGAAGAAGATAGATGCTATATTCTGGCGACTTGGAGCTTGCGAGGTCGCAAAGAATATAACATATATCTTTTTTTATGTAAATGTTTTAAAGAGGTAAAAAAATCAAAGATTTAAGTAAAAATATAGCATATTATATAATCATTTAATAATGTAATATAGTTATTGAAAACGATTAATGAAAGAGAGGGGATCATAATTTGAGCAGTGTGCTTTTAGAAATGAAGAATATTCATAAGAGTTTTCCAGGAGTGTATGCGCTTAAGGGAGCAGAATTAAAAATAAGAAAAGGCGAAGTACATGCGTTATTAGGAGAAAATGGTGCAGGTAAATCAACCTTAATGAAAATACTTGGCGGAGTACATGCACAGGATCAGGGAGAGATCTTAGTTGAGGGAAAAAGTTATGGGGTAATAACTCCAGATAAAGCAAAAGAGATAGGTATAGGTTTTGTTCATCAAGAATTAAATTTATCTGAAACTTTAACAGTTGCAGAAAATATTTATATGGGAAGATTGCCTTATAAAAATAACTTACTAAAAATAATAGATTTTAAAAAATTATATTCAGATACAGAAAAGATCCTTAAAAAGTTAGAAGTTGATATTAAAGCTGATGATCTAGTTGAAAAATTACCAACAGCTAAAAAGCAAATGATAGAAATTGCTAAAGCAATTAGTTTAGATGCAAGAATAATTATATTTGATGAACCATCAACATCTTTATCAGAAAAAGATGTGGAGAATTTATTTAAAGTAATTAAATCTTTACGAGAAGAAGGAGTTGCAATCATTTATATATCCCATAGATTAAAAGAGGTTTTTGAAATATGTGATAGAGCTACAGTTTTAAGAGATGGAAATTACATAAATGAATGTGATATGAATGGAATAGATGAGAGTCAACTTATAAAGATGATGGTTGGAAGAGATATAACAGATCTATTTCCTAAAGAAATTTTTGAAGCTAAAGAATACGTTTTAGAAGCTGAAGATTTATGCGATTTTAATGGGAAAGTAAAGAATGTGAGTTTTAAAGCTAGAAAAGGAGAAATTCTTGGGATTGCTGGATTAGTTGGGGCAGGTAGAACAGAGCTAATGAGATTGGTTTTTGGTGCTGACTCAATTATGAATGGAAAAATCAAAATGAACGGGAATTACATAAAGATAAAATCTCCAATAGATGCTATTAAAAATGGAATATGTCTATTAACAGAGGATAGAAAAGGTCAAGGATTATCATTACAAATGAGTGTAGTTGATAATATAACAATAACTAACTTGAAATCATTTCTTTTGAATCATAAAGAATTAAAAGAAGTAGGAGAAAGATTCAGAACTGCGATACAAATAAAGCTAGCTAATATAGATGTTACAGCAGGTACTCTCTCCGGAGGAAATCAGCAAAAAGTAGTTTTAGCAAAGTGGTTGAATTCAGATTCACAAGTATTTATATTTGATGAGCCAACTAAGGGAATAGATGTTGGTACAAAGGCTGAAATATATGAAATAATGAATGATTTAGTTAGAAAAGGAAAGATAGTAATCATAATATCTTCTGAGTTACCTGAATTATTAGGAATGTCAGACAGAATATATGTTATGTGTGAAGGAAAGATAACTGGAGAGCTTACTAGAGAAGAGGCTAGTCAAGAGGAAATTATGAAATTAGCTACGCTTGGAGGTATTAATTAATATGAGTGAAAAAATTATGGAGAATAAATTAAAAACTGAAAATAAAAAAATAAACTTGAAAGATTTAGCATCAAAGTATTCCATATATCTAGTTTTGGTAGTACTTGTAATAGCATTTTCGATAATTAGCCCAGATTTCTTAGGCATGGCTAATATTTCTAACTTCTTTAGGCAAATACCAACTGTTGGTATATTAACTGTTGCTTATGCAATGATTTTAATAACAGGAAATGTTGATCTTTCTATGGGAGCTAATGCAGCCTTCTCAGGATGTGTAGCAGTTTACTTATCAATAAATGGTTTTAACCCAATAATAGCTATATTAGGAGCATTAGTTGTAGGAGCATTATGGGGAGGACTTAATGGATTTTTAATAACTAAATTTAAATTAGAGTCCTTTATACTTACTTTAGGTACAAGCTACTTAATACGTGGAATAATATTATTCTTAACAAATGGTATTTATATTAAGGGATTACCGGAATGGTTTTACAGTATATCAAATACAAAGTTAGGAACTCCATTAATCCATACTAATACAGTTATCTTCTTTTTAATTTTTATAATAGGTATGTTTGTTATGAAAAACACAAGATATGGCAGATACTGTTACTCAGTTGGATCAAATAGAGAAGCAAGTAGATTATCAGGAATAAATGTTAATAAGCATATAATTAAGGTTTATATAGTTGAAGGAACTTTAGCAGCAATAGCAGGTATATTACTAATGTCAAATATTAACGTAGGAGCACCAAGTGAAATAAATGGTCCAGAGTTATATGCAATGGCCGGTTCTATAATGGGTGGAGTTGCATTTGGTGGAGGTGTTGGAAGTATAGGTGGTGCCATAGTAGGTATATTCACTATCCAAGTATTCCAAAATGGATTATCAATATTAGGTGTAAATTCATTTATTCAACAAGCAGTTACTGGAGCAATAATTATAGTTGCAATAGTTGTTGATTTCTATAGAAGAAAAGGTTTTTTAAAGAAAAAAGCAAAATAAAATAAAAAAGCAAAATAAAATATTTAAATAATATAAATAAAATTCAGGAGGATTAATTATGAAAAAGAAGATAGTAGCATTATTATCAACAGTATTTTTATTAGCAGGATTAACAGGATGTGGAGCAGGAAGCAATACAGAAGGGAAAAAAGTAATATACTTTATTCCAATAGTTGATACAGGAGCATATTGGTCACCTATGAAGAAGGCTGCTGAAGATCAAGCTAAAGCTTTAGGATATGAGTTAGTTGTAAAAACTACTCCACCAAGTGAAGCTCAAAAGAATGAAAAACATATAGGATTTATAGATGAAGCAATAAGTAAGAATGTTGCAGGAATAGCAATTGCACCAATGGACCCAGAGATGTTCGATAATAAGGTAAAAGAAGCAAATGATGCTGGAATTCCAGTAGTAACTTTTGATGCTGATGTAAAAACAACAGGAAATAGAATATCTTATATAGGTACTGATAATAAATTAGCTGGTGAGCAATTAGGTGAAAATGGAGCTAAAGAATTAAAAGAAAAGGGAATAACAAGTGGAAAAATAGGACTTGTAGCAGTAAACTTAACACAAACAACAATGACTTATAGACAAGATGGAATAAAGGCTGGATTTGAAAAAGTAATGGGAGCAGATGCGAAGAACTTCCAATGGTTAGAACCAATACAAGATAATGATCAATCATCAGTATCAAAACAACAATTAGAAGGTCAAATAGTTGCTAATCAAGATATGGTAGCTGTATTCTCATTAGGTTCAGAAGGTCCTGATACAGGAGTTATGGAAGCTATAAAATCACAAGGAAAAGGTGGTCAAATACATCACTTTGGATTTGATTACACAGCTACATGGGAAAATGGAATAGAAAGCAAATTAATAACAGGTATAGTTGATCAAGATTCATATGCAATTGGAAAGACAATAATTGATGTTTTAGATAAGAAAATAAAAGGTGAAAATGTTGAAGGTAATTACCCTGTACAAGTTAAATGGATAAAAGCAGAAGAAATATTTGAATATGGTGTAGAAAAGCAAAAACAATTTACTGAAGAAACAAAATAATAAAACTTAAATAACCCAAAATAATAATCCATCATAAAATTTAAAAATATGATGGATTTATTATATTTTTATAAATAAAAATTATGTAAATTATAGTATAATAATTCTAAAGGGATTATACACAAGTAAAATATATAAATAAAAACTACTTTTATTTATAAGAAGATTGGAAGGAATAGGTTTATGAAAAAAGTATCCATATTTTTTACAATTATAGTTTTATTAACTAATATATATGGTTGTGGAGAAAAGAATATTGAAAGTGAAAAAGATCCTATTACTTTAACGATGTGGCATATTTGGACGCAAAAATCTAACAATACTAATGGTAGTATATTAGAAGGTGTAATAGAAGAGTGGAATAAGAACAATCCGCAGGTTCAAATAAGATCTGAAGTTGTGGAAAATACCAGATATAAAACAAAAATAAAGACTGCAGTTGCAACTAATGAATTACCAGATATATTTTTCTCCTGGGGAAGAGGCTTTAGTAAGCCATTTATAGAATCTGGAAAGGTATTAAGTTTAGATTCTTATATAGATAATGATTTGAAGAATAAAATGAAGCCAAATATGTTTGATAACGCTCAATATAATGGTGAAATTTATGGAATACCAATTACTCTTTCAATTGGAACCTTCTATTACAACAAAAAGTTATTTGATGAAAGTGGTATTGATATACCTAAAAACTATGATGAACTATTGTATGCTATTAAAACCTTTTCAGACAAAGGAATAATACCTCTAGGTGCTTCTAGAATTGATAATTGGACTAGCATGCTATATTACGATATTTTAGCTCTTCAAGAAGGTGGAAAAGATGGGGTGGAGAAAGCCTTAAATGGAGACAATTATGACTTGTTACTAAAGGTAGCAATTAAGATGAAGGATTTAGTAAGGTCAGGAGCATTTAAAGAAAAAGACATAGATTTAAATAGAGATGAATTAGAAATGAAATTTAAAAATGGCGAAGTGGCTATGTACTATACTGGAAACTGGTTTATAGGAGATTTAGAAAGCTCACTTGTAAAGGATGACATAGTCATAGGAAATTTTCCAGGAAGTGAAACTAACTCTGATACAAGTATTTTCATGGGGGGACCAAATGATCACTTGATGATAAGTAATGAGTGTGAATATAAAGAAGAAGCATTTGAAGCTATTAAATTCATATCTCAAAGAGTATCAGAAGAGTTCCTTGAATTTGGTGCAGGGCTTCCAGTATGGGAAGATATCGAAGAAGATGAAGGTATAAATAGACTATCTAAAGAATTAAAAGAATTAACAAGTGATTCTACATATTTTCTTTATTGGGATATTTATTTAGGAGAAGAAAAAGGAGATATCCATAAAAAATTAGTAGATAGATTAATAAATGATGAAATAACACCAGAAGAGTTTGCAGAAATTATGAGTAATTTAAAATGAGGAATTTATTATGATTAATAAACTTAGAATTAGTAATATAAAAGATAATTATTTGAATTTGAGTATTGCCAAAAAGATAGTTATTTATTTTTCTATTATTTTTGTAGTCTCTATCATAACTATTACTATTGTATATGAAAAAGTTAATACAAAATATACGCTAGAAAAACTAGAGAAAAGTTCTTTAGAAGTTTTGGAAAGTGCAAAATCTAATATAAATATTATAGTAGGAAATGTTAATAACGTTTCTAAAATGATAATATCTTCAGAAAATATTCAAAATATTTTAAATAATAAAGAAGAGAGAAATAATTCCTTAAAAAATAATATTAATGATTACTTAATTCAATTTACTAATTTTCAATCAAATATATCATCAATATACATATTAGATTATGAAGGTAATAAGTATTATTCTGAAAACTATTTATATAAAAAGTTAAATTTAAATGATGTGAAAAAAGCAAAGTGGTATGAAGAGCTATTAGAAAAAAATGGCGAATATATTTTAAAGTATAATGGTGGGGGACTAATAGAGGATGAAGATAGAAATTACGTTTCCTTTATTAGACTAATTAATGATATTAACACTCAAAAAACTATTGGAGTAATGGTTATAAACATAGATGAAGATGTATTTTTTGATTTTGGAACAAAGCTTGAAGATAAATACTCAACTAGAATATTAATTAGAGATAATGAAAATAACTTCATAACAAAAGCTAGTAATATAGATATTTTAGATAACTTAGAAAATGAAATAAATTATTGTATTGAAAATGGAACTATAAATAAAGAAATTAATAAAAAGAATTACATTTTATCAAGTATTTTAGTGGAAGGTATTAATTGGGACATAGTATCGATTTCAGCTTATAGCAAATTACTAGATCAAAATGAATATGTGAAATACATTATACTATATTTTATATTGGTAAACTTTATATTAATAGTTATAGGTGCAATGGTAATTTCAAAAATTATTACAGGACCTATAAATAAGCTTTGTGAATCTATGAATGAAGTAGTAGATGGTAAGTTTAATATAGTAAATATAAAAACCTATGATGATGAAATTGGACAAATGAAAAATAGATATAATTCTTTAATTGTAGAGATTCAAAATCTTATGGAAAAAATAAAAGAAAATGAGGAAAAAAAGAGAGAAATAGAATTAGATTTATTAATGTCTCAAATCAAACCTCATTTCTTATATAACACTTTAGATTCTATTAATTCTCTTGCTTTATCTGGAGAAAATAAAAGGATATACAAAATGATAAAGTCTCTAGGAAAATTCTATAGAGTGAGCTTGAATAAGGGAAGTAATATAATAACCATTAAAGAAGAAATCGACACCATTAAAAATTATTTGATTATTCAAGAGATGAGATACTCTGGCACCTTGGATGTTGAATATAATTTAGACAATTCATGCAATGAATATAAAATAATAAAGTTAGTCTTACAGCCATTAGTTGAAAATTCTATTTATCATGGAATAAGAAATAAAGAAGGAAAAGGGAAGATAATTATTTCCACATATCAAAATGAAGAAAGTGTTTTCTTAAGTGTAGAAGATAATGGATTGGGAATTAATAAGGAGAAAATACAAGGTATTTATAATAATGAGGGAATAGGTGTAGGATTAAGAGCAACTAAAGAAAGACTTAGAATTTTTTATGGAGATAAATTTAGATTTCTTATAGAAAGTGAACTTAATATAGGCACTAAGATAATTATACAAATACCAAAGGAAAAACTTATTTAAAGAGGGGGATTCCATTGAAAACAAAAATAATAATTGTTGATGATGAATATTTAATAAGAAACCTTATACGTAACTGCATAGATTGGGAATCTTTGGACATTGAAATAATAGGGGAAGCTTCTAATGCACATGAATGCTTAAGCTTAATTGAGAAAAGTAAACCAGATATAATTTTAACTGACATAAATATGCCTTTAACTAATGGCTTAGATATGAGTAAGCATCTTTTAGAAAAATATCCAGAGGTAAAAGTGATTGTAATAACTGGATATAATGAATTTGAATATGCTAAAAGAAGTATAAGACTAGGAATAAGTGATTTTTTATTAAAGCCAATAGATGATGATGAATTAAAAGAAGTTGTCTTGAGGCTAAAAGAAAAAATAGAAAAAGAAAAGGCTGAAATTAATGAATTCAAAAGTATTAAAGAAACAATAGGAGATCTTACAGAAATAATGGAAGTTGAGGAAGGAGATGATGATAAATCCGTTAATATTAATCAAATAAAAAAATATATAATAAAAAATATTTGTAATCAAGCTCTATCACTAACGAGTGTAGCTAAACATTTTTATTTAAATTCAAGCTATTTAAGTAGATTCTTTAAAGAAAAAACTAATGAGAATTTTGGTGAATACATAATAAAAACAAAAATGGAAATAGCATTAAAAATGTTACAAAATCCTAATGTGAAAGTATATGAGGTTTCAAAAAAATTGGGTTTTGATGACCCTAACTACTTTAGTAATTGGTTTAAAAAGTATAGCGGACAATCTATAAAATCTTATAGAGAAAATATACTTAATAAAAAATAAGGAGTTGATTGAGGTGGAAGTTTTATTAGAATATCCTTCTAATACAAGTTAAAGCATTATAATGTATAAAATGACAAAAAATGTCTATATGTAGATAATTAAATTCTTGCTTGGGTAAAAGTAAGTATAATAGTATAAGCTTATGGTCAATAAATATCAAATATGAAAACATTTAATTATTTCTATGTATAGATAAGGAGAAAGGGTATGAAGAAGAGAGCGCTGAAATTTTCTAGGAATCTAAAAAAGTCAAAAAGTAAAAGCTTCAAGTTAAATAATTATTATGATTTATTAAGAAATATAAGTATAAGGTATAGATTATTATTATTCTATGGGTTATTAATATTTTCTATACTAATAATTATAGGAGGGACTTCCTTATTTCAATATAGAAAAGCTATTAGTGATAAGAGCAGGATGTTTTCTTCACAAATTACTACTCAAATTAAAAGAAATATTTTAAATGAAATGGATAAGCATAATGATTTAGCAAAATCATTATCTATGGAATCAGATATTCAAAATTATTTAATGAATAGTAAAGATATGGATTACAACGAGAAATATCAGGCAACAATATCTTTATCTAAATTAATGAGAATTAGAGCTTTAGCAAATAATAATTTGCAAAATATAAGTATTTTAGATGGTCAAAATAACAGTTTAGGAAATACTGCATTAAGCATGATAGATTATTTGTCAGAAAACGAAGTAACTGAGTCAACTTGGATTTTACAAAAGAATGATGATACATATTCAGTTTTTAATGTCAGTCCAATAAATTCGCCTAACAACGGTGAAAAGATTGGATTATTAGTACAAGAAATAGATACCAATATTTTTTCAAATGTTATAAAAGATATAGATTTAGGAGAAGGAGCCAATGTATCGATAGTCAGTTTAGATGGAACAATTATAGGCGATAGTGCTAAAATTAATATAGGCCAAAAATACAAAGAAAATAAGATTATTGAAGATATTAGTACTGAAATTAAATTATTGAATGAAAAAAATTCTAAAGAGACTTTCTCAGACTCAAGAAATAAACAGCTTGTATCTTTTTCTAATATTGGAGTTAATGACTGGTATTTACTATCTACTATCCCATATAGTTATTTAAATAAAGAGGCTAATTTAATTAGTATAAATATAATTATAATTGGATTAATATCTTTCTTTATAGCTATGATTATATCTATATTAATATCAAAGGGCATTTCAAAATCATTACAAGAATTAATTGATGATATGAATAAAGCAAAAAGTGGAGATTTAAATATAGATATAAAAGATAATTATAAAGATGAAATAGGGAAAGTAAATGGAGCATTTAAAGAAATGCTTATAAAAATAAGTAAATTAATAGTAGATATTAAAAATTTAATAGAGAATATTTCAAGTGGAACAAAAGTAATTTCAATGTCAGCAGGACATTCATATGCAGTTTCAGAAGAAATAGCAGCAAATATGAGCGAAATAGAATCAGGTGCTGTTGGACAAGTATTGAGTGCTAATGAAAGCTTGGATTCTATGAATAATTTATCAGATGAAATAAATATAGTTAATGATAAAACTAGTAATGTTTTAAGTCATTTAGAAATAACAAGAAAATTACAGAATGGAGCAGTAGATACAGTAAATATATTAAATTTAAGAGCAAAAGAAAGTAATGAGATATCTTTAGAAATTGCAAATGAAATAAATGAGTTAAATTATGAAGTAAAAGTAATTAAAGATATTGTTGATATAATAAAAGATATTTCAGAGCAAACAAATTTATTATCATTAAATGCAGCTATAGAGGCAGCAAGAGCAGGAGAGCAAGGAAAAGGATTTGCAGTTGTTGCAGATGAAGTTAGAAATTTAGCAAATAAGTCTAAGGAATCTTCAATAAGAATAACTAATATAATAAATAATATCCAAAGAAAAACAGAGGGGGTTGCTAATATGGCAAGCAACTCAAAGGGAATAATAAGTCAACAAATGAATGCTTTGAAAAATACTAGTTCAGCATTTGAAGATATATTTTATTCAATGGGAAAAATTGATGATGAATTAAAAGAATTCGCTAGATCAATAGACAGTATAGTTCAGTCAAAGGAAGTTACTAAGACTGCAATAGAAAACATAGTGTCTATTTCAGAGGAAACCGAGGCAACGACTAGGGAAGTATCAAGTGCTACTCAAGAACAAATAAAGGAAATAGAAAAGGTATCTGATTTTTCAAAGGAATTAGATACGATAGTGGAAAATTTAAAACATACTATTTCTTATTTCCATATAGAGGATAAAAGTGTAGATTAATAAGTTAATAAAAAAATTTTATATTATATAAAGTAAAAATATTAATATCATAAATATTGTCCATAAAAATATAAGTAATTTCTTGTAGAATTTATGAGCGATATTATAAGATAAATATGAGAATAAGATTAAGTGGAGGGAAGAATATGTCTATAGTTGAACAGTCATTTGGAATAACAGAAAATTGCCTACAAGTAAAAAGCTATACCTTAACTAACAAAAACAAAATGGAAGTAAAAATCATAACATATGGCGGAGCTATTGCAGAAATAAAGGTTCCAGATAAAAATGGTGATTTTGGAGACGTTGTTTTAGGCTATGATAGTATTGAAGGATATGAAAGTGGTAAAAAATTTCACGGTGCTTTAATTGGACGTTGTGGAAATAGAATAGAAAATAGTAGATTTACAATTAATGGTGAAGAATATATTTTAGCTGCAAATGATGGAGTTAATCATCTTCATGGAGGTATTAAAGGATTTGATAAAGTTGTTTGGGATTCTGAAATAATAGACGATAATAACAATATATTAAAGCTATCATACTTAAGCAAAGATGGTGAAGAAGGATATCCTGGAAACTTAAAGGTAGATGTATATTATTCTCTTACAGAAGATAATGAATTAAAGATAGAATATAAGGCTATTAGTGATAAGGATACAGTTATTAATCTTACTAATCATTCATATTTCAATCTTAGAGGACATTCTTCAAATAATATTTTAGACCAAAAGTTAATGGTAAATGCAGATAGCTTTACTGTAAACGATAAATATTCAATTCCAACTGGAGAAATAAGAAGTGTTGAAGGTACTCCTATGAATTTTAAAGCATTAAAAAACATAGGAGAAGATATAGATGATTCATATGAGCAAATCCAATTTGGACAAGGATATGATCATAATTGGTTATTGAATGCAAAGGGAGATTTATCAGTTTTATCAGCTAAACTAGTTGATGAAGTAAGTGGAAGAGCCTTAGAAATGTACACAACTAATGTGGGTGTTCAAGTTTATACAGGTAATTTCCTTGATGGATCTGAAATAGGAAAAGATAATGTAGCTTATGAGAGAAGAAGTGGAGTATGTTTAGAAACACAATATGTTCCGAATGCAGTAAATGATAGTAATTTTGAATCATCAGTGTTTAAAGCTAACGAAGAGTATAATCATACAACAATATATAAATTTACAACTATATAAGTATAAATAAAAATAATATAAGAGGGAAAAGGAGAGGGATTAATAATGAAATTCTTTTTAGATACAGCAAATGTAAATCATATTAAAGAAATCAATGAGATGGGAGTTATTTCTGGAGTAACAACTAATCCATCACTTATAGCAAAAGAAGGTAGAGATTTCAACGAAGTAATAAAAGAAATCACAGAAATTGTAGATGGACCAATTAGTGGAGAAGTAGTTAGCGAAGATGCAGCTGGAATGATAAAAGAAGGTAGAGAAATAGCTAAAATCCATAAAAATATGATAGTAAAAATTCCTATGACAGGAGAAGGACTAAAGGCAACTAAAGTTTTAAATAGTGAAGGAATTAAAACTAATGTAACTCTAGTATTTTCAGCAAATCAAGCTTTACTTGCAGCAAATGCAGGAGCAACATATGTAAGTCCATTTCTTGGAAGATTAGATGATATATCAATGACAGGTATGGATTTAGTAAGAGATATTTCAGGAATATTTAGTGTACATGGAATAGAAACACAAATAATTGCTGCTAGTGTAAGAAACCCAGTACACGTTTTAGAAGCAGCAAGATCAGGAGCAGATATAGCAACAGTTCCTTATGAACTTGTAAAGCAAATGTTAAAGCATCCATTAACAGATCAAGGACTTGAGAAGTTTAAAGCAGATTGGCAACAAGCTTTTGGAAATAAATAAAATATTAAATATAGAAAAAGTGAGGCAAATATGAATAGAGAATTAGATAAATTATCTATAAATGCTATAAGAGTTTTATCAGCAGATGCAGTACAAAAAGCAAATTCTGGCCATCCAGGACTACCTCTTGGAGCCGCTACAATGGCATTTACTTTATGGAGTAAAATGAAACATAATGGAAAAAATCCTAACTGGGATAATAGAGACAGATTTATATTATCAGCTGGACATGGATCAATGCTTGAGTATTCATTATTACATTTATTTGGATATGAAGTAAGTATCGAAGATATTAAGAATTTTAGACAAATTGGAAGTTTAACTCCAGGTCATCCAGAATACAGACATACAAAAGGCGTTGAGATTACAACAGGTCCACTTGGACAAGGTATATGTAATGCAGTAGGTATGGCTATGGCCGAAAGCTATTTAGCTGAAAAGTTTAATAAAGATAAATTTGATATTGTTAATCATTACACATATACAATTGTTGGAGATGGATGCCTTATGGAAGGTATTTCAGGAGAAGCTTCATCATTAGCAGGAACATTAGGGCTAGGAAAGTTAATAGCACTTTATGATTCAAATAATATCTCAATAGAAGGCGATACAGATATTGCATTTAGAGAAGATGTTGCTAAAAGATATGAAGCATATGGATGGCAAGTTATAAAAGTAGCTGATGGAAATGATATAGAAGCAATTTCAAATGCTATTGAAGAGGCAAAAGCAGAAACATCAAAACCATCTATTATAATAGTTAAAAATATAATTGGATATGGTAGCCCTTCAAAGCAAGGAAAAGCTTCAGCTCATGGTGAACCATTAGGTGAAGAGAATATTAAAGAATTAAAAGTTCATTTAGGATGGGAATTAGAACCTTCATTTTATGTACCAGATGAAGTATATAAAAATATGAATGAATATATTAATGAAGGAATTGCTAAAGAAGAAAAGTGGAATGAGTTATTTAATCAATATAAAGATGCTTATCCTGAATTAGCAAATGAATATGCTAAATGGATGAAAAATGAAATAGATAAAGAAGAACTATTAAATAACGAAGAGTTCTGGACTTTTGATAAAGAAATGGCAACTAGAGATTCTTCAGGAGTTATTATAAATAGATTAGCTAATATTATTCCAAACTTAATTGGAGGATCAGCAGACTTAGCTCCTTCAAATAAGACTTATATAAATAATAAGGGAGATTTTTCAGCAGAAGACAGAAGTGGACAAAATCTTCATTTTGGAGTAAGAGAGCATGCAATGGCAGCTATAGCTAATGGTATCTATGCTCATGGAGGACTTAAAGTATTCTGTGCAACTTTCTTTGTTTTCAGTGACTATATGAAGGGAGCAATGAGATTAGCTTCATTAATGAAGTTACCTATAGCATATGTATTAACTCACGATAGCATTGGTGTTGGAGAAGATGGGCCTACTCATCAACCAATAGAACAATTAGCATCACTTAGAAGTATGCCTAATATGTCAGTATTTAGACCAGCAGATTCTAAAGAAACAGCTGCGGCTTGGTATTATGCAGTTACAACTGAGGAAACACCTACATCATTAGTATTAACAAGACAAAAGTTGCCACTATATGAAGGAGATCCAAAGAGAGCTTTAAGAGGTGGATATATAATAAAGGAATCTAAGAAAGAAGTTCCAGATATTATTCTAATGGCATCTGGTTCAGAAGTTGAGCTAATATATAAGGCTGCAGATAAGCTTAGTGAAGAAGGTATTGATGCAAGAGTAGTAAGCATGCCTTGTTTTGAATTATTTGACTCACAAGATAATGATTATAAAGAAAGTGTACTTCCTAATTCAATACGAACAAGATTAGCTGTTGAAGCTTTAACATCATTTGGATGGCATAAGTATGTTGGACTAGATGGGGATATCATATCTCTTGATACATTTGGAGAATCAGGAAATGCAAATGAGTTATTCAAGAAATTTGGATTTACAGTGGAAAATGTTGTTGATAAATCTATAAATTGTGTTAATAAAAATAGAAAGTTTTAAAAGAGAAGGAAACTTCTAGGGGATTTTAAAATTAGAACTAATTAAAATTTTGGAGGAGATATAAATGAATAATACACCAAAGGTTAAGATTGGAATAGTTGCAGTAAGTAGAGATTGTTTCCCAATGGAATTATCAGCAAATCGTAGAAAGGCTGTAGTTGAGGCATATAATGGGGATATTTATGAATGCCAAGTAACAGTAGAAAATGAACTTCATATGAGAGAAGCATTAAAAGACATAAAGGAAGCTGGAGTTAATGCTTTAGTAGTTTACTTAGGTAACTTTGGACCAGAAACAGCAGAAACATTATTAGCAAAAGAATTTGGTGGACCAGTTATGTTTGTTGCTGCATCAGAAGAAAGTGGAGATAACTTAATAGGGGGAAGAGGAGATGCATATTGTGGTATGCTAAATGCTAGTTATAACTTAGCACTTAGAAATATAAATGCATATATTCCAGAATACCCAGTAGGAACAGCAGAAGAAGTTTCAGAAATGATTAAGGAATTTATTCCAGTTGCAACAACATTAATAGGATTAAAAAACTTAAAGATAATTTCTTTTGGTCCAAGACCACAAGATTTCTTAGCTTGTAATGCTCCAATAAAACAATTATATAATTTAGGAGTTGAAATTGAAGAAAACTCAGAATTAGATTTATATGCATCATTTAATGATCATAAAGATGATCCTAGAATTCCAGAAGTAATAGCAGATATGGAAAAGGAATTAGGAGAAGGCAATAAAATGCCTGGTATTTTACCAAAGCTTGCTCAATATGAACTTACATTATTAGATTGGATGGAAGCACATAAAGGTTCTAGAGAATATGTAGTATTCGCTAATAAATGCTGGCCATCATTCCAAACTCAATTTGGATTTGTACCATGCTATGTTAATAGTAGATTAACAGCTAGAGGTATAGCAGTATCATGTGAGGTTGATATTTATGGAGCATTAAGTGAATATATTGGAACTTGCATTAGCCAAGATGTTGTTACTTTATTAGATATCAATAATACAGTTCCAAAAGATATGTATGAATCAGAGATTAAAGGAAAATTTGATTATACATTAAAAGATACATTTATGGGATTCCATTGTGGTAATACAGCTGCATGTAAGTTAACTACTTGCACTATGAAGAACCAAATGATAATGGCAAGAGCTTTAGAACCAAATCAAGAACCTAATATTACAAGAGGAACTCTTGAAGGAGATATAACTCCAGGAGATATTACTTTCTTCAGATTACAAAGTAATGCAGATGCTGAGCTTACTGCGTATGTTGCAGAAGGAGAAGTATTGCCAGTAGCGACAAGATCTTTCGGAGCAATAGGAATATTTGCAATTCCTGAAATGGGAAGATTCTATAGACATGTATTAATAGAAGGAAGATACCCTCATCATGGAGCAGTTGCATTTGGTCACTTCGGCAAAGCTATCCATAATCTATTCAGATACTTAGGTGTTAAAGAAATAGGATTCAATCAACCTAAAGGAATGTTATATAAAACTGAAAATCCATTTATAAAATAATATATAAATTTTATTTTACACAAGAAAGGCTGTATTTATTTTTAATACAGCCTTTTTAATATGAAAAAAGTCTATAAATGCTATAATTATGAGAAATTTCCGAGGAAATATATTAATTAGAGGAAATAACACATAAAATCACAAAATAGAATGTACGGCATAATATATAACATAGTATTTACATGGAGTTGAAAAATTTTTGATATACGGGCTAATATTAGCAGGAGGAAAAGGCACTAGACTTTATCCTTTATCTAGATCAGCAAGACCCAAACAGTTTTTAAAAGTTATTAACAACAAAAGTTTTCTTCAAAATACAGTTGATAGAGTATCACCGCTAATAAGCAAAGAAAATATTTATATAGTTACTAACAAAGAGTATGAGGATAAGGTAAAAGTAGAATTAGATAACATTAATTCTAACAATATTTTCACTGAGCCAATGAATAAGGAAACTGCAACATGTATAGGCCTATCAGCTGTTAAACTACTAAAAAAAGATAATGATGCTATTATGGTTGTTTTGCCTTCGGATCACCATATAGAAAATGAAAAGTTGTATATTGAGACATTATCACAGGCTGTTGAAATAGCTAACAGAAAAAGAGGAATAGTAACTTTAGGGATTACTCCTACAAGAGCAGAAACAGGATATGGATATATTGAAATGGGACAAAGAGTTTTAGCAGATGTACCGACTTATAAAGTGGCAAGATTTACTGAAAAGCCTAATTCTGAAGTAGCAAAAGATTTCTTGCTAAAGGGAAGTTATTTATGGAACTCTGGTATGTTTATTTTCAGAGCAGATGCAATACTAAGAGAAATAGAAAAATATCTTCCAAAGTTATATAGGTCTTTAATGGAAATATATAAGCATTTAGGGGAAGAGGACGAAGAAGATGTTATTACTGAACAGTATTCATTAATAGATGGAATATCCATAGATTTTGGAGTTATGCAAAAAACAAGGAAAGGCTATGTTATCAAAAGTGATTTTATTTGGGATGACATAGGAAGCTTTTCAGCACTAAGTAGATATTTAGAACAAGATAAGAATAATAAGGTAAGTGATAATGTATATATTCAAGACAGCGAGAATTGTGCAATCTTTGGAGATAAGAATCTAATTATAGGTTTCGGATTAAAAGATTTAATTATTGTAGATGCTGGTGATGTTATTTTGATTATGGATAAAAATAAAGAACAAGAAATCAAGCATTTATTGAATGATATAGTTAATGAACGAAGGTACGGAGATTATATGTAAATAAAATTATCACTGGAATGATAATTTGTAAAAATTAAGGTTGTAATTTAAGTAGTATTACTTATGTTACAGCCTTAATTTAATTTATGAAGAAATATAGATTTAAAACATTTATTTATTTAAAAAGAAATTATTAGCACATTTACCAATATTCAATGACATAATACTAGCAAAGTTAATTAAATTAATGTTAAAATTTTACAATGGATTGCTTTAAATTTATAATTTAAAGTACATATAACTAGCGTAATATTTAAATTGAAAAATAATTCTAAAAACATTAGAGCTTGATAGAAAGGGAGTTAATTATACGTATTAATAAGTGTAAAGGCTTTTACAGGAGGAAAGATATGGATGATGATAAAATAGTACATTTTATAAAGAAAAGAAATGAGAGAGGACTTGAACTATTAATTGATTCTTATAGTGGTCTAATAACCTCTATAATAAGGAAACATTTATATAATCTTCATGATAAACATGAGGAATGTATCGATGATGTTTTATTATCAATCTGGAATAATATTAATAGTTTTGATAACTCGAAAAATACACTAAAAAATTGGATAGCTGCAATATCACAATATAGAGCTATTGATTATAAACGTAAATATCTAAAATTACTTAACGAAGAAATCGATATAAGCCAAGTTGAAAATCAGGTTTTTATAGATAATAGTATTACTGAAGATGAACTAAGAAATGATATAGAAGAATTATTATGTTGTTTGAAAAAAGAAGATAGGGATATTTTTATAAAAAGATATATAGAAGGAAAATCAATGAATGAGTTGGTTTTAGAGACCGGAATTAAAGAAGAGATAATTTATAATAGAATATCCCGAGGCCGTAAAAAATTAAGAAGAAAATATAGGAATATAACTATTGAGTAAAGGAGATGATTCCATGAAGAATGATTATGAATTATTAAATGAAGTGAAAGTTGATTTTGATAATTATGATAATATTGAACTCAATGATTTGGAAAAGAAGAAAATAAAAAATAGATTAAAAGCTAAACTAAATGTTAAAAAGAAAACTACTAAAAAAATAATAATTGCTGCATCAACATTAATAATAATTGCTGGAATAAGTATTAATACATTACCAGTACAAGCAGCTATAGAAGGATTAACCAATAAATTAGAACAATTCTTTGGAGTAAGTGAAAATAAAGAGTATGATGACTACAAAAAAACTATAGGTACTAGTAAAGAAGATAAAAAAATTATATTCACATTAAATGAGGTTTTAATAAAGAAAGATAAAGCAATAATTAATGTAAAGGTAGATACTAGAGCCTTTAAAAATAATCAATCAATTACAATTTTTCCAAGTATATATGTAGATGGTAAAAAAGTAAGTGAAGGCGGATCAACAAACTTTAATTATAATGAAGATGGTACTTATGAAATGCTCCATTTAGTTAATGTAGAAGATGTAAGTTTAAGTAAAAATTCCAATATAGATATAGAGTATTTAGGGGGAGAATATAAGCATAATGGTATAGAAAAGGGTATATGGGGAAATTGGACATTTAGCTTTAATTATAATGGAGAAAAAATAACAGAAGATACTAAGGACATAGGTGTAAATAAAACCATTGATTTTGGTAATGGATATATATACAATATAAAAAATATTATAGTATCTCCAATAGATATAACATTAAAATATAGTACTACACTAATGGATGAAGAAAAAATAATTAATGGTAATGATAATGCTAGAGATATATTATTTACTGTTATGGATGTTAATAAAAATGTTTTAGTCAAGGAAAATGGCATGAGTATATTCGGAGATACGACAACTGGGGATATGGAAGCAAATATGTTTTTAAATACTGAAGTACAAGACAAAGTGATAATTGTTCCATATAAGGTAACTGATAAAAAGTATGATTCTATTGATGAGATGATAGAAAATAGAGAATATATCTTTGATAAATCAATTGAATTAGAAATAAAATAATAATGTTCTATATAGATAAAAGGTATTATTACGATTTGTTAATAATACCTTTTATTAACTTATAATAGAAGTTTTGCGAGTGCTTAAATTTTAGCTATTTAAAGAAAGATAATATGCCTTGTCTTTCTTTTGATTTTTGTATTGATATTGTATATTAAATCTATAGTAAAATATATGTAATAATTATATTTATATAAATGTATATCCGAATCTTTATTAAAGCAAATCTAAATTTATGGAATACAATATTTATGTGTTATTATAATAGTATAGTATAAAAGTTGAGGAGTGGTATTTATGTTAAAGAAATTAGCTTCAGATGCGTTAGGACTAAGTGATATTGGAAAAATAATTGATAAGAAAGATTATACAGATGTATTTAAAAATTATATAAATAATTAAGATTAAAAACCATAAACTTATTTAATGAAAATTAGTTTATGGTTTTTATATACATATCTATATAAATCAATATAATAGAATCTTATTATGTGTAAATATATTCTATATAAGTTGTAATAAAATATAATTATAGTAGGATTAGAAAATTAGGGGGAAATGCCTTGGGAAAGGGAATTAGTATTCAATGTAAAAAATGTGGGTATAGTGCTACTATTTTTGAAGGTAGAGGTAGTAGAACCAAAGAGTTTGATAGTTTTATAAAAATACTTAATAAAAATGATAAAGAATATATAAAATATATAGTAAGCAAAGGTACTACTGAAAAGATAATATATCATAATGATTATGGAAAATGTAATAGATGTGGAGATCTATCTACAATAAATTATGTGGAAATTAAATATGATAAAGATAAAGTTTTTATATTAGATAATAAATGTCATAACTGTGAGGGAATATATAAACCTATAAAATTTCATGAGGTAAAATTTAGTAGTTGTCCTATATGCAATAATGAAAAATTTGAAAGTTTTATGTATATAGATTGGGATTAATATAATGAAGAAAAATAATTCTGAAGATTTATATAATATTTAATTTTCAAATTCAAATTAGTCATTTTTTGGTGTATAATCAAAGAAAAAACAAGGAGATAAAACTATGAATGTTGAGAAGAAAAGAGAGTTTATAATTAACATTATTTACCTAATGATTATTGGAGCGATAATATATATCGCTATTAAGTATGCTTTAGGTTGGTTTTTGCCATTTGTAATAGGTTTTGGAATTGCATTTATGCTTAAGCCACTTATAAATCTAATAACTAAAAAATTGAGAATCAATAGAAAAGTAGTTGCAGGATTAACAGTATTGATTTTCTATGCAACTGTAGGTGCTTTATTAACATTGATAATAGTTAAGGTATTCATTGCATTGAAGGATTTATTTATAAGGCTTCCAAATGTGTATATGAATAATATAGAACCACTTTTTTATGAGATTGCAATTAATGTGGAAGAAGTACTAGGTAGATTAGATCCTAGCCTAGTTCAAGGCATTAGAGATATGATAGCATCATTAGCAGAATCATTAGGAACTATCGTAACAGGTATATCAACAGGAGTAGTTTCATTTATATCATCTACAGTATCAATGGTACCTAGCTTTTTTGTAATTGTAATATTTACAATTATAGCTTCTTTCTTTTTTGCTATGGACTATGTGAATATTACTGGATTTATAGCTAAGCAATTTTCTCCAAAGGTAAGTAGTATTTTCTTTGATGTCAAAGATTATATTGTTGGAACATTATTTAAGTTTGTAAAGGCATATTCTATGATTATTACAATAACCTTTATAGAACTATCTATTGGTCTTTCAATACTAAGAGTAGATAATGCAATTTCTGTAGCCTTACTAATTGCTTGTGTAGATGTATTACCTGTTCTTGGTACGGGAGGAATAGTAATACCTTGGATATTTATAGAGCTGTTTAAAGGAAATGTAGGTTTAGCCATAGGATTAACTATAGTCTATGTTGTTATTACAGTTGTTAGAAATATCCTTGAACCAAAGATAGTTGGTCAACAAGTAGGATTACATCCATTAATAATGTTAATCTGCATTTTTGTTGGAGTTAGACTATTTGGATTCTTAGGAATATTTACTTTACCAATTATGGTTATAATACTTAAAAATTTAAATGATAGTGGAAAGATTAAGATTTTTAAGTAGTGGAAATATAGGCAATTTAAATAAAAAAAAGTTAAAATATGGAAATTAAATTATATTCCAGAGAGTTTAACTTATTCAAATATACAGTTAATCTTGCTTAATAAGGTAAAAGATGAAATAAAAAAATTTGAATTTTAAGACATTTAGTATTATCATATGAATAAATATATATAATAAGTATTAAAAGTGAGGTTAAACAGTTATGATGATGAATACTCACAAGTCTTTAGCGGATATGTTTATTAAGAATATTGATATAAATAGAAAGTTTATAATTAGTGATAAACATTTTACATGGGGAAATCTAAAGCCAGACTCAGTATCAAAATATAAATTTAAAAAGCATTATTTTGATGAAAGTATTGATATGATAGTTAATAAGATTAAGTATCTATCTTCACTTTCATTAGATGATATTTATATCAGATACTCAGTTGCAAAATTTAATCAGGAATTAGGAGTTATATGCCATTTCTTATGCGATTTCTTCTGTGTTCCACATCATCAAAGATGGGAATTTAAAAGTCCAGGAGCGGTAAAAGATCATGTCCTATATGAAAATGATTTAAACAAATTTGCTAAAAGTTGTATTGTTAGAAAGGAAGTGAATACTTCCTTAACTTCCGATGAAATAAAGGGATATATAGTTAATCTTCAAAAAGAGTACGATGGGAAAGTTGCTTATGAAAAAGATTTACAATATGCAAGTCATATATGTAATACAATAATTAACTTTGTTTTGGATGAAGTGTTTTTAAATCAAAAAATTAAAGAACATATAGCATTAGTGTTATAGAAATTCTTAAAAGGTGTATTGCTAAATAGTCATTCTAAGGTATTAGTATGATTATTTCAATACACCTTTTTTGTATGAAAAAAGCACATAAATTGCTTAGAATAAATTTTAATAAATTACACTTAATAATAGTAAGAATTTTTTTGAAATAATGTTGACTAAATTAGTTGGATAAGCATATAATGAATTAAAAGAAACATATGAACAATTATTCATATGTTAAATCGAAATGGAGGAGAAATTATGGGAGAGCATAAAATAGAAAGTTGTAATTGTACCATAATCCATAAAGATGTAGTTGAAAGAGTTAAGGGAAATTTACCAAATGAGGAAACATTATATGATTTAGCAGATTTATTTAAGGCTTTTAGCGATTCTACTAGAATAAAAATATTACATGCTTTATTCCAAGAGGAGTTATGTGTTTGCGATTTAGCTGCTTTATTAGACATGACTCAATCAGCAATTTCTCATCAGCTTAGAGTTTTAAAAAATAATAGATTAGTTAAATTCAGAAGAGATGGAAAAGTAATATATTATTCATTAGCAGATGATCATATAAAGCACATTTTCGATGAAGGATTTAAGCATATTTTAGAATAAGAAAGAGGTGATAGATGTGAATAAAAAGGAAGTAAAATTAGTATTATCAGGATTAACATGTGCTAATTGTGCAAATAAAATTGAAACTAGAGTAAATAGCTTAGATGGAGTCAAAGAGGCTAACTTAAACTTTACCACATCTACTTTAATTATAGAAGGTGATGGTAATGTTGAATTAAATGATATTATTATTAAGGCTAAAGATATTATAAATAAATTAGAGCCAGAAGTTAAGGTATATAATATAGATGAGGAAAAAGTTGTTATAGATAATAAAAATAGATGCACTAGCGGAACTTGTTCTATAGCAGAAGGTAATGAAGAAAAGAAGCATAATAAGGAAGAAGATGGATGTAATTCCCATGATGGACATGAACATTCTCATGAACATTCTCATGAACATTCTCATGGACATTCCCATGAACATTCACATGGACACTCTCATGATCACTCTCATGGTGAGGAGATTACTTTAAAAGGAAATATTAGATTAATAATAGGAGCATTAATATATGTTATTGCAATAATTTTAAAGGATGGGTCAGCAATAAATTTAGCTTTATTCGTAATAGCTTATATATTAATTGGTGGAAAGGTAGTTTTAACTGCTGTTAAAAATATCTTAAGAGGAGAAGTTTTTGATGAGAATTTCTTAATGACTATTGCTACTTTAGGAGCTTTCTTTATTGGAGATTATCCAGAAGGTGTAGCAGTTATGCTTTTCTATGAAATAGGAGAGTTATTCCAATCTTATGCAGTTAATAGATCAAGAAAGTCAATCACATCACTTATGAATATTAGAGCAGATTATGCAAATGTGATAATGAATGGAAAAGAAGAAAAAGTAAATCCTGAAACAGTAAATATAGATGATGTAATTATTATAAAACCTGGAGAAAGAGTTCCTTTAGATGGTGTTATTTTAGATGGTACAAGTTTTGTAGACACCTCTGCATTAACTGGAGAATCTGTACCTAGAGAAGTATCAGCTGGAGAAGAAATTTTATCAGGATTCATAAATAATAATGGAGTTTTGAAGGTAAAAGTAACTAAGAACTTTAAGGAATCGACAGTATCTAGAATATTAGAGTTAGTTGAAAATGCTTCTAATAAGAAGGCTTCTACAGAAAAATTAATAACTAAATTTGCAAGATATTATACTCCAATAGTAGTATTCTCTGCTATTGCTTTAGCAGTAATTCCACCTTTTGTGTTAAGAGATGGAAGTTTTAACGAATGGTTATCTAGAGCATTAATATTTTTAGTAGTATCTTGTCCATGTGCATTGGTAGTATCTATCCCTCTTGGATTATTTGCAGGAATAGGTGGAGCATCTAGGAAAGGAATACTAGTAAAGGGTGGTAATTATCTAGAAGCATTAAAAGATATAAATACAGTAGTTTTTGATAAAACTGGAACACTAACGAAAGGTGTATTTAAAGTAACAGAAGTTAATGCTGTAAGTATAGAAAAAAATGAATTGCTAAGAATAGCTGCTATTTCAGAGAGTCTTTCTAACCATCCAATAGCACAATCTATAATAAAAGAATATGGTAGAGAGATAAATTCAAAAGAGTTAGTGGATTATGAGGAAATAGCTGGTCATGGAGTAAAAACTTCTTTAGAAGGAATGGAAATATTAATAGGTAATTATAAACTAATGGAGAAGTTTAATATTAATTATAATAAGAATGATTCAATTGGAACTATAGTTCATATAGCTATAAATAAGGAATATAAAGGCAATATAGTGATTTCTGATGAAATTAAGGAAGGTTCTAAAGAGGCAATACAAGGATTAAAGGATAGTGGAGTCTCAGAAATAGTAATGTTAACTGGTGATAATAAGAGTGTTGCAGAAAAAGTAGCAAGATTAATTGGAGTAGATAAGGTATATTCTGAATTGTTACCAGGAGATAAAGTTGAGAAAGTAGAAGAAATAATTAACAATAATAAATCTCAAGGCAAAGTTATATTTGTTGGAGATGGAATAAATGATGCACCTGTATTAGCAAGAGCAGATATAGGAGTAGCAATGGGTGGTATAGGATCAGATGCAGCCATTGAAGCGGCAGATGTAGTATTAATGAAAGATGATCCAGAAGCTTTAGTTTCAGCAATTAAAGTAGCTAGAAAAACTAATAAAATATTATGGCAAAATATAATATTCTCTTTAGGAATAAAGGCTTTATTTTTAATTCTAGGAGCTTTTGGTATTGCAACTATGTGGGAAGCTGTATTTGCTGATGTAGGAGTGACTATAATCGCAGTAATTAATTCAACAAGATGTTTAAAATAAATGGATATTATTCTCATTGACAAAATTCATCATTTTAAATATAATTATTTGGGCTGAGAACATTCAGGCATAAGGGAAGCATACAAAATTACTTTTACAAAAAAAGTTTAGTTTTGTAAAGTTAAGACTTATGTATAACGCACTGCTACGTTATACATAAGTCTAATTTTTTAGAGATTAATTTAATTATATGAATTAAAAAATGAATAAATAATTAAGAGTTAAAATTCATTTTAAATACCTTGTTAAATAGATAACTTAAAATGTTTTAAAATTTAAATAAAAGTGATAAAATAATATTATATATATATGAAAAATGATGTTTTAATATAAAAATACTATAGAGAAGGAGAAGAAAGTATGGAGAAGAAAAAAAATATTTCAATGGCCGTAATTAAGCGACTTCCAAAATATCATAGATACTTACAAGAATTATTAAGAAATGACGTAGATAGAATATCATCTAAGGAATTAGGAGAAAAAATAGGGTTTACAGCGTCTCAAATTAGACAGGATCTAAATTGTTTTGGTGACTTTGGACAACAAGGCTACGGATATAATGTTAAGGATCTTTATAACGAAATTAGTGGCATACTTGGACTAAATAAAGAATACAAAGCAATAATAATTGGAGCTGGAAATATAGGTCAAGCAATTGCAAACTATAGTAGGTTTGCACAAAATGGTTTAAATATCGTAGGTATATTTGATGCAAATCCTAAATTGATAGGGCTTAGAATTAGGGATATAGAAATTCAAGATATCGATGCGTTAAAAAAATATTTATTGGAAAACATAATAGATATAGGTATTATATGTGTTCCTAGAATAAATGCACAAAAGGTATGTGATGTTTTAGTAGATAATGGTGTGACTGGAATATGGAATTTTGCACCTGTTGACTTATCAGTACCAGAAGAAATAACGGTTGAAAACGTGCATTTATCAGAGAGTTTATTAACTTTAATATATTTATTGAATGATAAAGATGAAAGCAAGTAAGTAAATTTACAAATTGGTTTAATTTAGAAATTGCTATTGCAAAAGAAAATTGTAAATATTATAATAATAATTGAAGCTTCGCTTCAATTATTTTTTTGGGGAGATTGTTAATCTTATAACAATTATTTCATATATGAAATACATATTATAAGAGGTCAATAATAATTATGGGTAAAAGGAGGATTTTATCATGGAATTAAAGAATATAATTCTTGAAAAAGAAGGGCATTTAGCTATTGTAACTATAAATAGACCGAAAGCTTTAAATGCATTAAACTCTGAAACATTAAAAGATTTAGACATAGTATTAGAAGATTTAGAGAAGGATAATAATATTTATTCTGTAATTTTAACTGGATCAGGTGAAAAGGCATTTGTTGCTGGTGCTGATATATCAGAAATGAAAGATTTATCAGAAGAAGAAGGAGAAAACTTTGGACTTTTGGGCAATAGAGTTTTCAGAAGATTAGAAAAATTAGACAAGCCTGTAATTGCAGCTATATCTGGATTTGCTCTTGGGGGTGGATGTGAATTAGCTATGGCATGTGATATTAGAATAGCTTCTGAGAAAGCAAGATTTGCTCAACCTGAGGCAGGACTTGGAATAACACCAGGGTTTGGTGGTACTCAAAGATTACCTAGATTAGTTGGTGAAGGAAAAGCTAAAGAACTAATCTACACATGTGCGATGGTGAAGGCTGATGAAGCTTTAAGAATTGGTTTAGTTAATAAAGTTGTACCTCTTGAAAGTTTAATGGATGAAGCTAAAGCAATGGCTAATGCAATTATGGCTAATGCGCCTATAGCTGTTAAACTATGTAAGGATGCTATAAATAGGGGAATGCAAGTAGATATAGATAAGGCAATAGAAATTGAAGCAGAGGATTTTGGAAAATGTTTTGCAACTGAAGACCAAAAAGAAGGAATGACAGCTTTTATAGAAAAAAGAGCTAAAAATTTTTCAAATAAATAGTCAGAATAAAAAAACATATTAAAAAATTTAAAATAATTAAATACAAACTTAGTTTAAGAAAAAGGGTGCAATATCAAGGAGGTATAATTAATGGATTTTCAATTAACTAGAGAGCAACAATTATTAAAACAAATGGTTAGAGAATTCGCTTTAAATGAAGTTAAACCAATAGCTGCTGAAATTGATGAGACAGAAAGATTTCCTATGGAAAACGTTAAAAAGATGGCCAAGCTTGGGATGATGGGGATACCATTTTCAAAAGAATATGGTGGAGCAGGTGGAGATACTCTTTCATATATACTTGCAGTAGAAGAATTATCTAAAGTATGTGGAACAACAGGAGTAATAGTTTCTGCTCATACATCACTATGTGCTTCTTTAATAGATCAATTCGGTACTAAAGAGCAAAAAGAAAAATATTTAACAGATTTAGCAACTGGTAAAAAAATAGGTGCTTTCGGTTTAACTGAGCCAGGTGCAGGTACAGATGCTGCAGGACAACAAACTGTTGCTACTCTTGAAGGGGATAACTATATATTAAATGGATCAAAAATATTTATCACTAATGGTGGAGTTGCTGATACATTTATTATATTTGCAATGACTGATAAGAGTAAGGGAACTAGAGGAATTTCAGCATTTATAGTTGAAAAGGATTTTGAAGGTTTCTCAATTGGTAAGAAGGAAGATAAACTTGGTATTAGAGGTTCTTCAACTACAGAATTAGTAATGAGTAACTGTGTAGTTCCTAAAGAAAATCTAGTAGGACAAGAAGGTAAGGGCTTTGGTATTGCTATGAAGACTCTAGATGGAGGAAGAATAGGTATAGCAGCTCAAGCTTTAGGTATAGCAGAAGGAGCACTTGAAGAAGCTGTAAATTATATGAAGGAAAGAAAACAATTTAATAGACCATTAGCTGCTTTCCAAGGTTTACAGTGGATGATTGCTGAAATGGATACAAAAATTGAAGCTGCTAGAAATTTAGTTTATAAAGCAGCATGGTTAAAAGATAATAAGATGCCATATTCAGTAGAAGCTGCAAGAGCTAAGCTTTATTCAGCAGAAGTAGCTATGGATGTTACTACTAAGGCTGTTCAAATCTTTGGTGGATATGGATACACTAAGGAATATCCAGTAGAAAGAATGATGAGAGATGCTAAGATTACTGAAATCTATGAAGGAACTTCTGAAGTTCAAAAGATGGTTATTTCAGGAAGCGTTTTAAGATAAGGGGAGGATTTATAAATGAATATAGTAGTTTGTTTAAAACAAGTTCCAGATACAACAGCTGTTAAAATTGATCCGAAAACAGGAACACTTATAAGAGATGGAGTACCATCAATAATAAATCCAGAAGACAAAAATGCATTAGAAGCCGCATTAACTTTAAAGGATAATGTTGGAGGAAAAGTAACAGTAATTAGTATGGGACCTCCCCAAGCACAAAATGCGCTAAGAGAAGCATTATGTATGGGAGCGGATGAAGCTATTCTTATAACAGATAGAGCTTTTGCAGGTGCAGATACTTTAGCAACATCTAAAACATTAGCTGGTGCATTAAGAAAATTAGAATTTGATATAGTATTTGCAGGCAGACAAGCTATCGATGGAGATACAGCTCAGGTTGGACCAGAAATTGCTGAACATTTAAATATACCTCAAGTAACATATGTACAAGATGTAAAAGTAGAAGAAGATGGGTTATTAATAAATAGAGCTTTAGAAGATGGATATGAATTAATTAAAGTTCAAGCTCCAGTTCTTTTAACAGCTATTAAAGAATTAAATGAACCAAGATATATGAATGTAAGATATATATTTGATAAGGCTAATAAGGAAATTCAATTATGGTCAGCAGACAATATTGAAGTGAGCAAGGAAGAGTTAGGACTTAAAGGTTCTCCGACTAAGGTTAAGAAAACTATGACTAAGGAAACTAAGGGAGCTGGAGAGTTAGTAAATGAAACTCCTCAAGAAGCTGCAAAATATGTATTAGGAAAATTAAAAGAAAAACACTACATCTAAGATATATGGGAGGTAAAAAAGATGAATATAGCAGATTACAAGGGCGTTTGGGTATTTGCTGAGCAAAGAGAAGGAGAACTTCAAAAAGTATCTCTTGAATTACTTGGTGAAGGTAGAAAGATTGCAGATAAATTAGGGGTAAAATTAACAGCATTATTATTAGGTGATAATGTAAAAGCTTTAGCAGATAGATTAGGAAGACATGGAGCTGATGAAGTATTAGTAGCAGAAAATACTTTATTAAAGCACTATACTACTGATGGATATACAAAGGTTATTTGTGATATAGCAAATGAAAGAAAGCCAGGAATTATATTAATTGGTGCAACTTTCATCGGAAGAGATTTAGGACCAAGAGTTGCAGCAAGACTATCTACAGGGTTAACAGCAGATTGTACAGTTCTAGATGTTGATGTAGAAAAAGAAGACTTACTTGCTACAAGACCTGCATTTGGAGGAAACTTAATGGCGACAATTGTTTGTCCAGATCATAGACCACAAATGGCAACAGTAAGACCTGGAGTGTTCTCAAAGCTTCCAGATGAAGAAAGAAATTTTACTGTTGAAGATGTAGAAGTGAACATAGAAGATTCAGATATAAGAACAAAAATAGTTGAGATAGTAAAAGAAGCAAAAGAAATTGTAGATATCAGCGAAGCACACTTTATAGTTGCAGGTGGTAGAGGTGTTGGATCTAAAGAAAATTTTGCTATTTTAGAAGAATTAGCAGAAGCTTTAGGTGGAACAGTAGCTGGATCAAGAGCATCTGTTGAAAATGGATGGATAGAAAGAGATTATCAAGTTGGACAAACTGGTAAGACAGTAAGACCTACTATTTATATAGCATGTGGTATTTCAGGAGCTATTCAACACGTAGCTGGTATGCAAGAATCAGATATGATTATAGCTATTAATAAAGATGCTACAGCTCCAATAATGCAAATGGCAGACTATGGAATAGTTGGTGACTTATTTAAAGTTGTACCAGAAATGACAGCTCAAGTAAAAGCAATGAAAGAAGAATAAAAAATAATGAATAATGCATAATGCATAATGCGTAATTGATAATCTAAATGTAAAATGAATAATGAAAAATGTAAAATTAAGGAGAAAACTCCTTAAGGAGTTTTTTAAATTTAATATAATTTTAGTAATTTGGAACAAATTACATCATTAATTCTACATTCTACATTTTACATTCTTAATTTTAGATGTTTTAAAATCTAAAATTATGTAATATCAATTATCAATTATGCATTAAATTTAGGAGGTTTTTTAAAATGGAAAAGATTTTTGTAATTGGCGCAGGTACTATGGGCGCTGGAATAGTTCAAGCTTTCGCTCAAAAAGGATATGAAGTAATAGTTAGAGATATAAAGGATGAATTTGTTGAAAGAGGAATTAATGGAATCAACAAGGGATTATCTAAATTAGTTGCTAAAGGAAAGATGACTGAAGAAGATAAGGAAGCTATCCTTGGAAGAATTTCAGGAACTACAGATTTAACACTTGCTGAAGATTGTGATTTAGTAATTGAAGCAGCTGTAGAAAATATGGCGATTAAGAAGACTATATTTGCAGAGTTAGATGAAATATGTAAGGAATCTACAATTTTAGCTTCTAATACATCATCTTTATCAATAACAGAAGTTGCATCAGCAACAAAGAGACCTGATAAAGTTATTGGAATGCACTTCTTTAATCCAGCTCCAGTAATGAAGTTAGTTGAGATTATAAGAGGTATGGCAACATCACAAGAAACTTTTGATGCTATAAAGGAAGTTTCAGTTGCAATTGGAAAGGAACCAGTAGAAGTTGCTGAAGCTCCTGGATTTGTAGTTAATAGAATACTTATTCCTATGATTAATGAAGCATCATTCATTTTACAAGAAGGAATTGCTTCAGTAGAAGATATAGATACTTCAATGAAGTATGGTGCAAATCATCCAATGGGACCATTAGCTTTAGGAGATCTTATAGGATTAGATGTTTGCTTAGCTATTATGGACGTTTTATATAATGAAACAGGAGATACTAAGTATAGAGCAAGTAATCTATTAAGAAAATACGTAAGAGCTGGATATCTTGGAAGAAAAACTGGAAGAGGTTTTTACACTTACTAAAATAAAGATATATATTATTAAGAGAAGCTGTTGCAATAAAAGGCAACAGTTTTTTTTATTATCCTTTATAAGTAATAATTTATTCTTGATAATATAAATTATTATTTATAAATTTTATTAACTATATGATATAATTAGTTTTATATGATTAAGGAATAGTTTGTCAAAATTTAGGGGAAACCTAATGTATTATATAATATGAGGTGAAAATATGGATTTTAAAAACGTAAAGTTTGAAGAAGATAAAGTAATAATTGAAGGTGTAAGGAACTTTAACATAAAGCAAATATTAGAGTGTGGGCAATGTTTTAGATGGGATAAGATAACAGATGAGAATTATATAGTAGTGGCTTATGGAAGAGTAATTGAAGTAGTTCAAAATAATGATGAAGTTATAATATATAATTCAAATGAAGAAGATTTTAATAATATATGGCTTAATTATTTTGATTTAGAAAGAAATTATGATGATATTAAGGAAGTATTAGCAAAGGATGAGATATTAAGAAAAAGTGTTGAATTTGGATATGGTATTAGAATATTAAATCAAGATCCTTTTGAAATGCTTATAAGTTTCATAATATCTGCAAGAAATAGTATTCCGTCAATAAAGAAAACTGTTAAGAAGATATGTGAGAAATGGGGAGAAAGAATAGAATATAAGGGCGAAGTTTATTATACATTTCCAACTCCTAATGCTATAAAGGATGCTACTTTAGAGGAAATTCAAGGAACAGGTGCATCTTTTAGAAGTAAGTACATAGTTGATACAATAAAAAGAGTTAATGAAGCAATAGAAGTTAAAGAGGATATGGAAAAGAATCCAGGTAAATATGAAGAAAGACCAGAAATTCTTGATTTTGATTTAGATTATATAAAAGAATTAAGTGATGATGAATGTCATATAGCTTTACAAAAATTTATGGGAGTTGGAGCAAAAGTTGCAGATTGCATAATGTTATTTTCAATGGCTAAGCATTCATCGTTCCCTGTAGATGTATGGGTTAAAAGAGCTATGATTCATTTTTATGTAGCACCAGATATATCATTAAATAAAATGAGAGTTTTTGCAAGAGATAAGTTTGGAGCTTTATCTGGAATGGCTCAGCAATATCTTTTCTACTATGCGAGAGAAAATAAAATAGAAGTATAGTGCTGCTAGGGCAGGATGAAAGAATGAAAGAATTAAGGAATAAAAAGTGAAAATTAATGAGTAAATGAGATAGTGGTAAGTTTTGAATAAAAGAAAGCTTACTGCTATTTTTCTTATTAATAACTGGTATATCAATTTAAATAAATATGTAAATAAGAATATAGGGTATTTTATTAAAGGATTCTATACAGATTTATAGAATTAAGAAGTAAGAAGTAAGGGGGAGAGAGTATGGAAAGGATAGTAGAGATTTTGGATAAAATATATTATAAACTTGAAAGTATAGAAGGTAGGTTGGAAAATTTAGAAGAAAAGTTAGAGTGTGTAAATGATAATATAGAAGAAATAAAGAACAATGTTAATGATATAAGAGATATAGCAGATTCAATAGATACAAATATATCAGGAATAGAATCTGATGTAAGTTCTATAAATATAAGTATGCCATAGCTATAAAAATTATAATATTATTGGAAAGTAATTGTAATAAATTATATAATTATGGTATGGGATTCCTAATAATAAATAATTATAGCTTTTAGGTAGTAATAAATATACTAGAGGAATATCCCTAATACTTATAAATACAGGGGGAAAGAAAATGTATTATTTAGGAATTGATGGAGGCGGAACTAAGACAAAATACTTATTAGTTGATGATAATCTAATAAAAGTAGCAGAAGTAGATGGGCCAACTATTCACATTCATCAAGTTGGAATAGAAGGAATTAAGACTGAAATTATAGAAAATATTTCGAAGATATGTGATGCAGCAAATATAGCTATAGATGATATTGCATATGCATTTGCAGGAATCGCTGGTTATGGCGAAAGTGTAGATGATATGGACAAGATTGATAAAGCTTTCAAAGAAGTAATGAAAATTCCTTATTCAATAGATAATGATGCTGTTAATGGATGGGCCGGTGGTACAGCTTGCAAACCTGGGGTGAATATGGTTGCAGGAACAGGAAGCATAGCTTATGGAAGAAATTCAGATGGAAAACTAGCTAGATGTGGCGGTTTTGGACCAGGAATAGGTGATGACGGAAGCGCTTATTGGATTGCGTTAAGGACAATAAATGAATATACGAAACAAAAAGATGGAAGAAAAGAAAAGACAATATTAGTTGATATTTTAGAGAAGAAATATGGGATTACTTATATATATGAAATAGTTGATATAGTATTTAATAGGTTAAAATTTAATAGAACTGAAATTGCTAAATTCTCAATTATATGTTTCTTAGCAGCTGAGGCTGGATGCCCTGCATGTAAAGCAATCTTTAAAGAAGCAGCAGAAGCTATATTTTCCCATATAAAAACTATTTCTAAGGAATTAAACTTTACTGAAGAGTTTGTAGTTTCATATACTGGTGGAGTATTTAAGGCAGGAAAATATGTCTTAGAACCTCTAAAAGAGATGATTAATGAGTCAGGCTTAAAATGCTATTTACAAGAGCCGGCATTAGATCCGTGGAATGGTTCAGTATTGCTTGCTTATACGTTAGCAGGTAATATAGTTCCTGATAATGTAAAGGAGATATTAAAATAAGTATAGAATAATTTTGTCATAAACTGTTATATTTTGTTGAATGAATGTAACAGTTTATTTATTTAAAAAAATTTACAAAGATGATATAATACCAAAGGGTGATTTGGATGAGGGGTATAAGTTTTAATATTATTAATTTAATAATATTAGTATTTCTATTATTAATTATTATTCTACGGAAAAGAAAGAAAGAGGAAGTTGATCAAGAAGGATTAGATCAATTTAAAAATATATTTAATATTATTCCAATGATAGGGATGATGGAATTAACACTATTTCTATGTTTAAAATTTATTTTTAAAATTCACAAAGTAAATATATACTTTCTAGATACTATAGCTATTTCTATATGTGCTGTTCTTATAATAATAATTTCTGCACAGATAAGTAAAAAGATAATATTATTTATTAGAACTATGATTTTTTCAACAAAATATGGTGGAAGAAAATTAACAGATAAAGAAAGAGATGATATAAGTAATAGTAAGGAATCAAACTCTAAGCTATGGAACAGTATATTAACTTTTATTATATGTGGACTACTTTATAGCATCATGAATGCTTATATTTTTAATGAAAATGAGATAATATCAACATTAATAATATCTTTTGTTAGTACAATATTTTATTATTTTATATTTTAAAAACTTAAGTATTTAAGTTTTATTTTTTCATATATAATTGTTAGAAAATTTTTATTTTTATATTTTTGTTTTATGATATAATGAAAAAAGAAGATTAATGAGGTGAAATTAATGAGTGGAATAGTAGATAAAAGCTCTAGGACGCCCCTATATTTGCAACTTATGAATATTCTTATAGATATTATAGAAAATAATCTAAAAGAAAATGAACAAATACTTTCAGAAAGAGAGATTTGTGAGATTTATGATGTTAGTAGGACTACTGTTAGGCAGACTATGGACGAGCTTGAAAAAGAAGGATATATATATAAGATTCATGGGAAAGGAACTTTCGTTTCTCCTAAGAGGATGAATCAAGATTTAATTTCTTTTTATTCATTTACTGAAGAAATGAAGAAGTTAGGAAAGACGCCTAGTTCAGAAGTTACAGGATTCGAAATAGTACAGGCAGATGAAAAGTTAAGTTCAATTTTTAAAATAAATAATGAAGACTTACTATATAAGATATCTAGGATAAGAAAAGCAGATGGATTATCTATGATGTATGAAACTACTTATCTTCCTGTTACAAGATTTAAAGGAATAACAAAAGAGCAATTAGAAGAAAAGCCAATGTATGATATATTAGTGAAGAATTTTAATGTTAAAATAACATCAGCAGAAGAATATTTTATGCCTATTTTAACTAATAAGTTAGAGAGTATTTACTTAGATATTAAAGAAGGTTCTCCGAGTTTACAAATCGAGAGACTGACATATGAAAGTACGACTGTGCTTGAATATACATTAAGTGTTGCGAGGGGAGATAAATTTAAGTATAGGGTAAAACTTAATAATAGCTAAAAAAAATAAAATTTTTTTAACTCAACTGGTAATGACGACATTATCAGTTTGAAAATATTTAAATTAATAATGGGCTTTAATATCTTAATATATATTTATAAAACATATAAATATATAGATTACAGAAATTATATTAAACATATTACAAATGAAGAGTTATTTAGAAAAATATAATATATTTAATAGGAGTGGAAGTAATATGAAGATATTATCAACAAGAGAAATGCTAAAAAAAGCTCAAAGAGAGGGGTACGCAGTACCAGCTTTCAATATTCATAATCTAGAAACTTTACAAGTAGTCGTAGAAACAGCGGGGAAATTAGAATCTCCAGTAATATTAGCAGGAACTCCATCAACTATTGCATATGCAGGTGGAGAATTTATAGTATCCATGGCAGAAGTAGCAGTTAATAAATATAATATTCCTATTGCAATTCATTTAGATCATTTTGAAGAAATAGATGATATAAAACATTTTATTGATTTAGGATTTAGCTCAGCTATGATAGATGCCTCACATTTACCCTTTGAAGAAAATATATCTATAGTAAAAGAAGTAGTTGCTTATGCTCATAAATATGATGTAACAGTAGAAGCAGAGCTAGGTAGATTAGGTGGACAAGAAGATGACTTAATAGTAGATGAAAAGGACACAAAATATACTAATCCAAAACAAGCTAGAGAATATGTAGAAAGAACAGGAATAGATTCATTGGCAGTGGCAATAGGAACAGCTCATGGGCTATATAAGGGAGTAGCAAAACTAGACTTTGATAGATTAAAAGAAATAAGAGACATGGTAGATGTACCTCTTGTATTACATGGAGCATCAGATATACCAGATAAATTAGTTAAAAAAGCAATTTCACTTGGCATATGTAAAGTAAATGTAGCAACAGATTTAAAGATTCCATTTTCAGATGCAGTAAAGAAATACTTTATAGAAAACCCAGATGCTAATGATCCTAGAAAATACATGGCTCCTGGAAAAGAAGTGATGAAGAAAGTAGTTGAACACAAGATTTTAGTCTGTGGAAGTAATGGAAAAGCCTAATAAAGTTTAATATATAAATTAATTAACTCTGAAAACTCCGTAAAAGGAGTTTTTTTCTATATTTCTACATCTTTTATTGTTAATTTTACAATTTGCTGCATATTCTCTATAATTATATAAGGAGGTGTAGTTTTCAGAATATTCAAAATTAAATATAATGGAATAAATTAACTGATATAATAATATTGGGGGTATTGGTTAAAAGTATTTATATAGGAGGATTTTGGTATGTTTCAATTTGAGACTCAGTTAAAGAAACTTAAACATGAAGTTTTAACAGAAGTTGCAAAATTAGCTAAAAATGAAAATTTATCTACTGAATCAATAGAAAAGATTCCTTATGAAATAATTAAAGGGGACAAGGCTATGTATAGATGCTGCGTTTATAAGGAAAGAGCTATTGTTTTAGAAAGAGCAAAGCTTGCCGCAGGGTATCTAGCAAATGGAGATAATATTGATGATGAGTTTGTGGATATTAGAGAAGAAGATCAAATAATATATGTTATTGAGGCAGCTTGTGATAGATGTCCAATTAATAAATTCAGTGTAACAGATTCATGCAGAGGTTGCTTAGCACATAAATGTGACGAAGCATGTAACTTTGGAGCAATTACTTATGTAGCTGGTAGAGCATATATTAATCAAGAACTTTGTAAAGAGTGTGGAATGTGCAAAAAAGCTTGCCCTTATGATGCTATAGCAGAAGTAATGAGACCTTGTAAGAGAGTTTGTCCTACAGGAGCATTAGATATAAATGAAAATGATAGAAGAGCTATTATAAAAGAAGAAATTTGTGTTAACTGTGGTAGTTGTATGACAGCTTGTCCTTTTGGAGCTATATCTGATAAGAGTTTAATAGTTCCAGTAGCAAAGAGACTTGCAAGAGGAAGAAAAATGCATGCTATTGTTGCTCCAGCAATTGCAGGACAGTTTGGGCCTAAAGTTAGTTATGGAAAAATTAAAAATGCTATCAAAAAATTAGGCTTTGAAGATATGTTAGAGGCAGCATGTGGAGCGGATGCAGTAACTGTACATGAAAGTAATGAATTTGTAGAAAGAATGGAAAATGGAGATAAGTACATGACTAACTCTTGTTGTCCAGGATTCTTAAATTATATAGAAAAAACTATGCCATCAGAAATAGAAAAAGTTTCTGGCACAGTATCACCAATGATAGCAACAGCTAGATACATTAAGAGTATTGACCCAGATTCTAAGGTTGTATTTATAGGACCTTGTACTGCAAAGAAAAATGAAGCGGTTAGAAAGTCTGTAAAGGGTGCTGTAGATTATGTACTAACATTTGAAGAACTTTTAGCTTTATTTAGTGCTTTCGAAATAGATGTAGAAGAATGTGAAGAGGAAGTAGTTGATGAAGCATCAATTTATGGAAGAGGATTTGGAGCTCATGGAGGGTTAACAGCAGCTATTGAAAACTATATTAGAAGTCAAGGTTTAGAAGTTAGCTTTACTCCAGTAAAAGTTTCTGGTGGAATTGAAATAAAGAAAGCTATGACTATGGCTAAGGTTGGAAGATTACAAGGTAACTTTATTGAGGGAATGATGTGTGAAGGTGGATGTATAAATGGAGCAGGAACTATATCTACCCCATTTAAATCAAAAACAACATTTAACAAGATAAATGCCCAAGCATCTAGAAAATCGGTTATGGATAATGAAAAAATAAAAGAATATGAAAGTATTGATTTAGAAAGAAGATAGTGTAATGTGATAAAGCACAGTGAGAATGTAAGTTATTGTGGCAAAACATTCTCACTTTTTATACTATCTTACTTGTTACTAATTGGAGTAATAATGTATAAGTTAATTAAAAGTATTAGAAGTGATTTATCTAAGGTACTCCTATTAACGTTGATAGGATATTTAGTACAATCATTTTTTAATATTAGCGTAGTAATGGTAGCGCCGATTTTTTGGATATTTTTAGGCGTTTGTGCCAAAGAAAAAGATAGTAGATTATATAGATAGATTTGGTAATAACATATATAATAATTGGAAATAGTAATAATAGTTCAAATTACTTATATAAAGTTATTTAGTATAAACATAATTATATATTATGGTAATTATTTTATAGCATGATTTTAGCGTGAAAAAAGCAGTCATAAGTATTGATAATACACATATAATAAAAGGGTCTATAAAATAAAGAAAATAGATATAAATTTAAGAAAATAGAAAATAATTCATGTAAAATGGTAATATTTATTAATTTTAGAGGAAAAATATAAAGATTACAGTTTGAAAAATGCATATTAAAATATTATTATAAACTTGTTAGCACTAATTGATGATGAGTGCTAATATAAAAGGGTAATAATTTTAGTTATATAATAGGAGGGATTTTTTTATGAATATCAAACCACTAGCAGATAGAGTAGTAATTAAAAAATTAGAAGCAGAGGAAACTACTAAAAGTGGAATAGTTTTAACAGGTACTGCAAAGGAAAGACCACAAGAAGCTGAAGTTGTTGCTGTTGGACCAGGAGCTATTGTAGATGGAAATAGAATAGCAATGGAAGTAAAAGTGGGTGATAAGGTACTTTATTCAAAATACGCAGGAACTGATGTTAAGGTTGATGGCGAAGAGTACACTATTTTAAAACAAGATGATATTTTAGCAATAGTTGAATAAGGGAGGAATAAATTATGGCAAAGATGATTAAATTTAGCGAAGATGCTAGAAGAGCAATGCAAGTTGGTGTTGATACATTAGCTGATACTGTTAAAGTTACATTAGGACCAAAAGGAAGAAATGTTGTATTAGATAAGAAGTTTGGAGCACCTTTAATAACTAATGATGGTGTTTCAATTGCAAGAGAAATAGAATTAGAAGATCCATATGAAAATATGGGAGCTCAATTAGTTAAAGAAGTTGCAACAAAAACTAATGATGTAGCAGGGGATGGTACTACTACAGCAACTTTATTAGCACAAGCAATAATTAGAGAAGGATTAAAGAATGTTACAGCAGGAGCTAACCCAATATTAATTAGAAATGGTATTAAGATGGCTGTTGATAAGGCTGTTGATGAAATTAAGAAAATCTCTAAACCTGTTAATGGAAAAGAAGACATTGCAAGAGTAGCAGCAATTTCTGCATCAGATGAAGAAGTTGGTAAATTAATATCTGATGCTATGGAAAAAGTAGGTAACGAAGGTGTTATCACTGTTGAAGAATCAAAATCAATGGGAACTGAACTAGATGTAGTTGAAGGTATGCAATTTGATAGAGGATATGTATCAGCTTATATGGTGACAGATACAGAAAAAATGGAAGCTGTATTAGACAATCCACTTATATTAATAGCAGATAAGAAAATTTCAAATATACAAGAATTACTTCCAATATTAGAGCAAATAGTTCAACAAGGTAGAAAATTACTTATTATAGCAGAAGATGTTGAAGGCGATGCAATGACTACATTAATAGTTAATAAGTTAAAAGGAACTTTCACATGTGTAGCTGTAAAGGCACCAGGATTCGGAGATAGAAGAAAAGAAATGCTTCAAGATATAGCTATATTAACAGGTGGTACAGTTATATCAGAAGAGCTTGGTATAGACATAAAAGAAGTAACTTTAGATATGCTTGGAAAATGTGAAAGTGTAAAAGTTACTAAAGAAAATACTACTATAGTTAATGGAAAAGGAAGTAGTGAAGCTATTAAAGAAAGAGTTTCTCAAATAAAAGCTCAAATAGAAGAAACTACTTCAGAATTTGATAAAGAAAAATTAACTGAAAGATTAGCAAAACTTGCTGGTGGAGTTGCAGTAATTAAAGTAGGTGCTGCTACAGAAACAGAATTAAAAGAAAAGAAATTAAGAATAGAAGATGCTTTAGCAGCTACAAAGGCAGCTGTTGAAGAAGGTATAGTTCCAGGTGGTGGAGCTGCTTATGCTAATATTATAAGTGAAGTAAATACAGTAACTTCAGATATACCAGACACTCAAGTTGGTATCAATATTATAGTAAGAGCATTAGAAGAACCAATGAGACAAATAGCAACTAATGCTGGTCTTGAAGGCTCAGTTATTATTGAGCATGTAAAGGGATGTGAAGCAGGAGTTGGTTATGATGCTTTAAGAAATGAATATGTAAATATGATTAAAGCTGGTATAGTTGATCCGACTAAGGTTACAAGATCAGCACTTCAAAATGCTGCATCAGTAGCATCTACATTCTTAACTACAGAAGCTGCTGTTGTTGATATTCCTCAAAAAGATAACCCAATGGCAGGAGCACCAGGAATGGGAATGGATGGAATGTATTAAAATTAAATAAATTAGTAAAAGTTGTAACAAACTATAGTTTGTTACAGCTTTTTTATTTGAACTGAGATATAATATATTGATATGTATTTCACAATATTTTATAATGAAAAAAACGGATAAAATTGAGGGAGCTTATGAAAAGTCAAAGTAAAAGTAAAAGAGAAAAAATTATTAAAATACAGAAAAGATTAATTGCAATTATATCAGTAATACTTGCAATAACATTAATTATTAGTTTTAATAATTATAAAAAGACAACAAAAAAAATAGAAATAAAGGAATCAGCGAGAGAATTAATTTTAACTGCTGAAGTTGTAGAAATTAATGAAGGCATAAAGTTTGATAATTCTGATACAATAGCTGATATAAAAAATGAGGGCGGAGATAAGTTAGAAGCAATAAAAAAATATAAAGACATAGATACTTTCAATAAAATAGAAGTTTTAACTTTAGAAGATGCAAAAAAAATAATAAATAATGAAGTGGATTTTATAATAAATAAAGAAGGAAAATTTTTGAGAATAGAAATAAATAATTAAATTATAAGTAATCCCAATGATGATATATAAATATCGAATATTTTCAATAAGTATATGATTATATTCGATATTTTCTTGTTTTTATACTGAAATAATATATTGAATTGAAAAAATAAATAATGGGTAATATTTCAAGAATATTATTTGGATTATAAAACACCATATATAATGAGGAGATAAAATGACTTTATTGGGTTTAGAATAGTAATTTATAAATATTGGGAGGTTATTATGGGGGTATTTATATTAATAATTGGACTATGCATAGGAAGTTTTTTAAATGTATGTATTTATAGAATTCCTAGAGAAGAGTCAATAGTTTTTCCACCATCGCATTGTACAAGTTGTGGGTATGAACTTAAGGCTACAGATCTTATTCCAGTAATAAGTTATTTGTTTTTGAAAGGAGGGTGTAGAAAGTGTAAACAAAGTATATCTATAAAATATCCACTAGTTGAGATTCTAAATGGAGTACTTTATTTATTAATGTATTTAAAATTTGGAATGAGTTTAAATTTTATATTTTATAGTTTTTTAGTTTCATTGTTAATAGTAATTTCTTATATAGATTTAGAAAGCAAATATATATATTTATCTACTATAATATTCGGTGTAATTCTTGCTTCCATTTATATAGGAGTAGGATTACTTACTAAACAGATAAGCATAGTTGATAATATTATAGGTGGGATTATAGGATATTTAATAATATATCTAATAGTAATAATTACAAATGGTATGGGACAAGGTGATGCAGAAATTGCTGGAGTTTGTGGATTATTTATAGGAATTAAAGGAATTTTAGTTAGTTTATTTATAGCAATAGTATTAGGCGGATTAGTAGCATCAATAATATTATTATTAAAGTTAAAGGAGAAAAAATCAGAAATTGCATTTGGGCCATATATAGCTATTGGTACTGTAATTTACATCTTAATTGGGAAGGAATTATTGTCGATATATTTACAGTTTTTTCTATAAAGTGTAAATTAAACTTAAATTCAAATTAGACTTGAAAATGACTAAAGTCTATATTAATATTATTATGATTAAGAAAATAAACAAAAAAAGGAAATTTTTCAATAAATGAAATTAAAGTTTGTTTTAAATCAGGAGGCAGAGCTATGGCAATAGTTCAAAAGAAAAGGCTTGGAGATATTTTAGTAATGGCAGAAAAAATTACTCCATTTCAGTTACAAAATGCCCTAAAGACACAAAAGCTTTTAGGGAAAAAATTAGGTGAAGTTTTAATAGAAAGTGGAATTGTTTCAGAAGAAGACATTATAGATGCCATAGAGACTCAAACTGGAATAAGGAAAATTGATTTAAACAATGTTGATTTTGATAAAAGAGCCATTAAAATAGTGCCTCAGAATCTTTGTAATAAATATAGTTTAATACCACTAGGATTTGAAGAAGAAAAAATAATGATAGCGCTTGCAGATCCATTAAATATTTTTGCAATAGATGATATTTCAATATCAACAGGTTTAGGTGTTAAGACATTTATTGCACCTAAAAAAGATATAAATAAATTTGTTCAAATAAACTATAGTAGCGAAGAAGTAAATAAAGCAGCAGAAGAATTAGTGAAAGAAACTTTAGAGGCAAGAAGTATATCATTAGATGCAGAAGAACCAGATGATGTAAAAAATGCTCCTGTTGTTAAGATGATAGAGTATTTATTTAGAAATTCAATTGAGATGAGAGCATCAGATATACATATTGAACCTTATGAGAAAGAAATAAGAATAAGATATAGAATTGATGGAGAGCTAACAACTATCAATACGCTTGGTATAGAGAGTTTAGCACCATTAATAACTAGAATAAAAATACTTGCAAATTTAAATATAGCAGAAAAAAGAATACCACAAGATGGAAGAATAATAACTAAAGTTGGAAATACTGATGTAGATCTTAGAGTATCTATTTTACCTACTGTAAATGGAGAAAAGGTAGTAATAAGAATACTAAACAGAGATAATTATAAGCTTGGCAAAGAGAGATTAGGATTAAGTAAAGAAAATCTTGAAAAGCTAGAAAATATAGTGTCTAGTCCTCATGGAATAGTCCTTGTTACTGGTCCTACAGGAAGTGGGAAATCAACAACTCTCTATACAATTTTAAGTGAACTTAATTCAAGTAATGTAAATATAGTTACAATAGAAGATCCGGTAGAATATACACTTAATGGAGTTAATCAAGTGAATGTAAATACTAAAGCTGGACTAACTTTTGCAAATGGACTTAGAAGTATTTTAAGACAAGACCCAGATATAGTTATGATAGGAGAAATAAGAGATGAGGAAACTGCACAAATAGCAATAAAAGCTGCTATCACAGGGCATTTAGTTTTAAGTACATTACATACTAACGATGCTCCATCAACTATGACTAGGTTAGTTGATATGGGAGTTGAACCATACTTAGTAGCAACTTCAATTTCTGGAATAATAGCTCAAAGATTAGTAAAGAAGATATGTAGTAATTGTAAAGAGGAATATGAGGCTTCGTATTACGAAAAAAGTGCATTTAATATATCTAATAATACTGAATTGAAATTATATAGAGGTAGAGGGTGCGGTCATTGCAATAATACAGGATATAATGGACGAATAGGTGTGTATGAAATAATGGAAATAACAAGAGAGCACAGAGATGCAATAAATAGGACCAGAGATTCAAATGTTTTAAAAGATATATCTGTAAAACATGGAATGACAACTCTTGCAGAGGAGTGTAAAAAAATGGTTTTAGATGGTACTACTACTATCGAGGAGCTTGCAACTATAACTTTATTAAGGGATATATAAGGGGTGATTAGAAGTTATGAAAAGTTTTAAATATAGAGCTATGAAAAATGATGGAACTAAGAAAGAAGGAAAATTTGAAGCTAGCTCAAGAGATGATGTAATAAATATGATAACTTCAAGTGGATATTATCCCTTAATGGTTGAAGAAATAATTGAAAGTAAACAAATTGATTTTAAATTCTTTGAAAGGGTAACAACAAAGGATCTAGCGATTTTTTGTAGACAATTCTACACTATGCTAGATGCTGGAGTTACTATAACGAATTGTTTGAATATTTTATCAAATGAGATTCCTAATAAAAAGTTAAGAGAGCTTTTATCTATAATTGAAGATGATGTTAAAAAGGGAGAGCTTTTATCAGAATCAATGGCAAAGCATAAAAAATATTTCCCACAGCTTTTAATAAGCATGGTAGAAGCTGGGGAAGTGAGCGGAAATATCGATGAAATGATGCTTAGAATGTCAGTGCATTTTGAAAAAGAAAATAAGATTAATAATAAGGTTAAATCTGCTATGACATATCCAAGTATATTAAGTTTAGTTGCCGTTGTAGCAGTTGTTTTCATAATGGTATTTGTAATGCCTACATTCGTAGGAATGTTTGAAGGCGAAGGGGTAGAACTTCCTTTAGTAACAAAAATTATGCTTGGAACAAGTAAGTTTTTAAGTAGTAACTTAATCCTTATATTAATAGCTATAACTATTTTAGTTATACTATTTAATATTTATAAAAAAAGTCCAAATGGAATAGTTAATATAAGCAGCTTAAAACTAAGACTCCCTATAATAGGAGCTTTGAATAAGAAGATAATTGTTTCAAGATTTACAAGAACTTTATCTACACTATTAGCATCAGGTGTATCTTTAGTACAAGCGTTGCCAACAGTTGCAGGAGTTCTAGAAAATAAAGTAGCTGAAGATGCAATCCTAAAAATAAGAGAAAGAGTTATAAGAGGAGATGGACTAAGCGATCCAATAAGAGAAAATGATATCTTCCCTAAAATGCTATCTTCAATGATAAAAATAGGAGAAGAATCAGGTTCCTTAGATGATATCCTAAACAAAACAGCAGACTTCTACGATGATGAAGTTGAACAAGCAATTCAAACAACTACTTCATTAATAGAACCATTACTAATAGTAATAATGGGATTAGTTATCGGAGGAATAATTATTTCAATTATGCTGCCGATGTTCAACATGTACACAGAAATGTAATATTTTTGCAAAAATAAAAGCACGATAACTAGATATGTTCCATAAGCAGAAATAACTGCACGAAGAAGTACTAGGCTTGGAAAAACTACTAAGCCAAGAGTTTTGGTTAACTCGCGTCGCTCAAACAAACCAACAACACTAAGGCTTAGCAGTTTATCCTTCACCAAGTACTTCTAACTGCTCGTTATATGCTTATTTCACATATTCCAGTTATCTTTGCTAATTTATATTTAGCGCTAAAAATATTTTATATATTCAAATAGCAAAGGTGAAAAATCTCTTAAAGATTTAAACTTTCACTATTCACTCTTACTTCTTCACTTTTACCTATTTTGCGTAGCAAAATAAAACAGTTTATATTTTTAAAATTAATATAAAGAAAATAAATAACAAAAATCAAGGAGGAATTATTTATGGTTAAGAATTTAAAAAACAAGAAAAAAAAGAAAGGTTTTACACTTATCGAATTAATTATCGTTATAGCAATTATAGCAATCCTAGCAGCAATAGCTATTCCTAAATTTGGAGACGTTAGAAAAAAAGCTAATATAAGTGCTGATATAGCAAATGCTAAGCAAATACAAGGTGCAGTTTCAATGGTAATAGCAGATGGGGTTGAATTGCCACCTACTGGAGGAGCTACTTTTGTTTTTGATGGTGAAACTAAGACAAGTGATACTGATTCTACAAAGATAGAAGAAGCTATAAAAAATCAATTACAAGGATCTACTCCTAAGATTAAGGGAGCAACAAATAATGGGGGCTATTTTACTGTAGAGGTTACTAAAGACGGTCAAACAACTGTAAAAACAGCAAAAGATGGAACTGTAATTTATCCAAATGGAACAGGTGATTACGCTCAATAATAAAAATTAGTCAATGCAAAATGCAGATAAATCTGCATTTTGCTAATAAATTTTTCAAGTAATATTTATATAAAATGATTAATTATATCTTTAAAAAAGTGATTTATAAAAATCACTAATTTCTAAAGAGTTTAATAATCAATTATTTCATTTTTTTATTTCAATTTTGCGTTAGCAAAAGTGAAGATTCATTATTTAATTTCATAAACTCCGAAGGAGTTTTTACATTAATTCTACATTCTACATTTTACATTTTACATTTTTGTCGGGGGTGATTCAATGCCAATTAACTTATCTAAATTAAAAGAAATAAGTAGCATGGATGTAAAAGATATAGGAAAGCTTTTTAAGAAGGAAAAATCTGAGGATTTGAATTCTTCTTATAAGGTAATTAAAGCTGAAAAAAAACAGAAGCTTAGAGAAAAATCTAAGACTGTATTATCTATAGATTTAGGAACGAATTCTATAAAATTAGTAGAAGGAAGATTTCAAAAGAATAGGCTTAATATAAATAAGGCTATTCAAATACCAACGCCAGAAGGATGTATAGCTGATGGAAAGATACTTAATACACAAGCTGTAGTCGATGTATTGGATTTTTTAATAAAACAAAATAGTCTAAAGACTAAGGATATAATTTTTACAACTAACTCATCTTCAATAATAAATAGGGATATTTTAATACCTGTAGTAGAAGATGATGAAATGGAAACTGTAATTAGGTATGAAATACAACAATACTTACCTATAAATTTAGATGATTACATAATTCAATTTGTAGTTTTGGATGAAATTGTTGATGATTCAGGTGTAAAGCTTAAGGTAAATGTAACATCATTTCCAGAGAAAATGGCTTATTCCTATTATCATGTAATAAATACCTTGGAGTTAAATCCATATGCATTAGATGTGGCTTATAATTCAGTGAATAAAATAGCTAATTATTCTGATTATGCAGCAAATAACGGAGAAATAATGGGAGGTACTGTTGCTTTTGTTGATATGGGAGCAACCTCTATAAACGTGGCAATATTTAAAAATGGCAAATTAGATTTTACAAGAATGATAAAGTCTGGTGGAGATAATATAGATTATGCCCTAAGCCAAAGCATAGATATGTCAATAAAATCAACAGAATCTATGAAAATTAAAGAAGGAAATCTTTTGAATTACAAAGAAGATGATACTTTAAATCTAACCATAAAAGAAGCTGTTGACGAAATATTAGAAGAATTAGAGAGAATACTTCAATTCTATAGTAATAAATCAAATACAACCATAGATAAGATTTATATTTATGGAGGCCTAGCAAACTTAAATAATATAAATTTATATATGAAAAACAGATTATTAATGGACGTAGTTAGAATAGATGAAATAAGAAATATTGATATAACATCAAATGATTTAAGAAGTGAAGAACTTGGACAGTATTTAAATGCCATAGGGGCAATTATAAGATTATAAGGAGGACATTTTTATATGATAAAAGATATGAACTTTTTTGCACCTTATCAAGGTCAGAAAAAAGAGCAAAAAAATAAAAATATTTATGTTTACTCCTTAGTAGGATTTTTATCAGTAGTTGTAGTTGGAAGCTTGGCTTGGAATAGTGTAAATATTATTTTAGTAAATAATAAGATAAAAACTTATAATGAAAAGTTAGAAGAAAAAGTAATAAAAGAAAAATTAGCTAAGTGGGATGATATAAGCAAAAAGAATAGTATTCTAACAAGATATGATAATGAATTAAGTAATATAGTAGATTCATTAAATACTAGAGAAGTTGTAACTACAGAAATATTGGACAAATTAAGTTCTACCTTACCAACAGAGGTAACTTTTAATAGCATAAGCATAACTAATACAGAAATTTCTATACAAGCTGTCTCAACAAGTAGAGTAGCCATAGGCGAAATAGAACATAATTTAAAGAATTTAAATAATGTACAAGATGTGTATATTGGTGGAATATCAGGGGATGAAAATTATACCTTTGATATAAAATGTGTATTAAAGGATGTTGAGTAGAATGAATATAAGTAAAAGAGAAAAGTTTTTAATAGGAATTTTATTAACTGTATTAATATGTTTTTTTTATTATCAATTTATCTATACAAGGCAAGTTAAAAAATTAAATGATATAAGAACTGAAAAAAATGAAATTGAAAAAAGATATGAAGATGCAATGAATAATATATCAGATATAGATAAAAAAGAAGAAGAGCTAAAGATATTAAAAGCAACCATACTGGATAAGTCTAAAGACTTATATCCAACTATAATGCAAGAAAAAATAATAATTGAATTGGATAAGCTGTTAAATGATAGTGGACTTAAAGGGAATATAGCATTTAGCCCAGTAGAAGTAGCAGCTGTAGAAACTCTATTATCACCTGAAATTCAAAAGGCAGAAAGCTCATTAAAAGAAATAACAGATGAATATTCAGAAGATATGACAGAAAATGAAAGTAGTAATGTAGAAGAAAATGATGAAAGTAATAATACACCAACTGATGAGAGTGAAACTGAATCTTCCAATGAAGTAGTTTCAGAAACAAGTGAAGCTACATCAGAACAACTAAAAGTTGCAATTAACTTTTCGGGAAGCTATGAAGTGTTAAAAAGCTTCATTTCATCAGTGCAAAACTATGAAAGAAAAATAGTAATCACAAATATATCTATATCATCGAAATCACAAGAAGAGTTAACTGGTGTTATGAATTTAGAATTTCATGCAGTGCCGAAGCTATCAGATGAAGATATGGAATATCTAATATGGACACTGAAAAATGTTTATGGGAAAGAAGTATTATTTAGTAGTGGTGCAGCAAATGGAGCTTATGCATCTACTATAGAGGAGCAAAATAATGAGGAAGATATTAATGATTTTGTAATGATGCTAAGATCATCCTTATCTGAATTACCGACAGTAACTATTGGTAGAGCTAAAGATGAGTCTAGAGAAAGCTATATTTATTCAGATAATGACAAGATTGAAGAAGTAGAAATATCCTTTGATGAAGCATCAGAAAAGACTTACTTTAAATATAAAACAGCAAATTCATATTATCCTAAAGATAGTTCTTCTGAAGGTAAGGAGTTTACTTCAAAATCAGATAATATAGTAATTGAAATACTTAGTGAGAAAAGGGGAGAAGCTTCAGATAATTCAGGAGTAAACCTAAAAATTGTAAATAATACAACTAAGAATATTGAAGTAATAATCAAAGATGACGATTCTTCAAATCCTAGAATTTCAGTAAAAAGTGAAGGTAATACTGTAAATGTTACTAGGAAGTAGGTGATAGTATGAAGGGGAGTAAAATAAAAGTAAAAAAGGGGATGACATTAATTGAGGTAATAATTAGTGTTGCCCTTTTATCAATATTAATAATACCTTTATCAGGTCTAGTGATGTCTAGCCTAAGAAATAACATAGATGCAGAAGATATGCAGAAAGCAAGTTATATAGGGCAAAAAGTCTTAGAAGAGTTAAAGGCTTATGATGATATAACTTTAAAAATTGATAATGGACAAAAGTATTTTGAACTTTTAGATGGAGATAAAATAATTCAAATGTCGGATGGAAAATTTGCAGGAAGTTTTGATAGAACTATGTATGGGAAACCTTCAGAAGTAGATGGAAGAGATAAGGATATTTATAAAATTGACGTTGAATTATTTAAGGATGAAAATTTTAAATATGATAATGAAAATAATTTAGAGAAAAATACTAATGCGGCATTTAGAGTTAACTTTATTAATGATAGTGGTATAAGAAAGATACAAGACAGTTTAGGAAAGGTCAGTATAATTTCAAATAAATTAATTATTGAGTTAGAGAAGAGCTCAAGCAAATTAAATGTATATGGAGAAAATAGTTCTAGTGCGTTGTTAAGCATTGATAAAGCAAACGTAGATAACAACGATATTGTTTTATATATTAAAGAAGATTTTTCTAGAGATATGGATATAGAGTTTAAAAATAATACAGAAGAAATTGTAGAGATTCGTATAATAAAGGGAAGGAATAGTTATTCAAAGTTTAAGATATATTCAAGTATTGGGGATGTCATTTTATATGAAGAAAATGAAATAGAAGAAAATTCAATTGGAGATTTATATAACTATAAGGTTAATGTTAAAGATAAGAAAAATAATAGTTTATTTGAAGGTGCTTCAAGCAAAAATGTGAATATAAAATAGGCTTATAGGGGTGATTATAGGTGAAGTTAAGAAAAAAGAAAAAGGGATCTACCTTTGTAATAGTGATTTTTGTAATGGCAATTATTTTTACTACAGGTACAACTATATTAGCTGTTACAGCAAATGATTATAAAATGAGAATCAACCAAAGTAAAAAGATTAAAAATCTTTATGAAGCAGATTCAGGATTAGATATCGTTGAAAATACAATAATAAAAACCTCACAAGAAGCCATAAAATATGCAGATAAAGAACTTAGAAGAGAATTCACTGAACTAGATAACAGTTATACAAGCAAAGAGGAATTAAATAAGTTATTTAAGGAAAAATTTTATTATTTTCTATCTCATAAAGAAACAGAAACAAGTGGTGAACTACTAGAAAAACTAATAAAAGAAAAGTTGTATATAAAGTCTATATCTGATAATGGAGTAATTAATTATGCACCTAACGGAATGAATAAAGATATTGACATACAAATTCCAGAAGAGGGGTATAAAGTAAATAAGCATGGAGAAGTAATAGAAAGTATAACAATAAAAGTTCACTCAACTTTTGAAACTAAACTAGGAGAATTTAAGAATAGAAAAACAGTATCTACAGAATATGAAGTTTTTGCTCCAGAATATAATACAGAAATAACTTCAATAAATATATCTCCTGTTTTTGATGGAAAGGCAATCACTGCAGATGGAAATATGAATGTTGAGAGTTCTGCTAATAAAAGCATTGTAAATATAAATGGAGATATATGGATAAAAGGAAATAATAACTTAGGAACAGATCCAGAGTATACTTTTGATAAATATATAGGTGGAATAAAGTTAGATAATACAAGCTTTAATATTACTGGGAATATATATACTGCAAATACCTATCATTTAAATAATAACGCACAAAGCGTAGTTAATGGAGATACATTTGCTAAAAATATTTATGTTGGTAAGTCTATAAATTCAAATGTTTCACAATCAAATAATGTATCTTTTGAGAAAAATGTTATAGTGAACAATGATTTAGCTTTAAATGCTACAAGTAGTAATATTACAATTAGTAAGAATTTTTATGGTATTAATGATAAAACAACTGATACGGAAACTGCCAATAAAGCTTTAAAATCAAGTAGTATCATCGTTAATGATACAAGTGGAACTTCCAAATTAACTGTAGAACATGATTCATATATTATGGGAGTTGCTTATTTAAATGCAACGGATGCAAGTGGACAAAAATATCAAACTGGAGAATCAGTGGCAATAAAGGGAAATTATCTAGCTTATACCGATGTTCAAGATATTTTAGACGGAAAGAATAATGTTACATTAAAATACTACTCACCGCTACAATTACTGGAAAGCAAAGACAATAATTCTGATGCTAATATGAAGGCAGATTATTTTGCAGAATATTATTATCAAGATAAAAATCACTATAAGTTTAATGAAGGCGGAGTAGAGCTTAAAGGAAATGTTAAATCTGTTGGAGCCAGTGTGAAAGATAGCGAAGGAAATATTTTAAAATCTAATATAGATGACAATGATATAAAATTAATAAATGAGCAAAGAAATGAATTTGCAAGAAATGTATATGCTATGGGCGATGCCACAGGCTATGAAGATTTATATGCTGGACAAGAAGTAAAGAGAACCGTTGAAAATCAAGTTGATTTCGGTGAAATTAGAAGAATACAAGGAAGTTCATTTGATGAAAGTGAAGGTATAGTTATTTTAAAAGGAAATGAAAATGATGTAATTGAAATTAAGGACAACGAGTATAATGGACAAATCATAGAAAAAGGGCTGATTATAACTAATAGAGATATAACAATAGAAGGTGATTTTGATTTCAAAGGAAATATAATTACAACTGGAAATATAATTTTAAAAGGTGAAGGAGAAAAAAATATAGCTTATGACCCTCAAGTTATAAGAAGTATATTATCTTTAAATTATGATTTCCTAAAAGATATATTTATAAAAGCACAAAGTAGCAGAGAAGAAATAAGAGTAAATTCTGATTCAGAACTTTATAGTGTTGAGAAATTTATGAAAAAATCTTTATGGAAAATTATTAAATAGAAGAGGTGGATTTATTGAAGAAAAAATCAAAAGGTTTTACTGTATTAGAACTTATAATTACATTAAGTATAACAGTTATAGTTCTTGGAGTAGTTTATCTATTCTTTCTTAATAATAGTAAAACATTAGCAAGAACAGAGATAAATTCAGATCTTCAAATTGAGTCAGAAGTAATTCAAAAAGAGCTATTACAATATGGAATTGAAGCAGAAGGAATAATTAAAATTAATAACGTAATGCTTACAAATAATAATAAATATAACTATAAAGAAATAAGCGATAGTGATGGAAAATTAGATGTTACAGAAGTAGTTTTTAAAGTTGGAGAAAGCTATTTTACATTTATATATAATAATCAAAACAAAGAACTATTATTAAAGAAAGTTAATGAGAATGGGGAAGAAATTACAGATTCTGAATTAAATTTACCAAAGGTTCTATCAACTAATATCACAGAATTTAAGATTAGACCATTAGACTATAGAATGAATTTAGAAGGAAATTTTAAAGAATCCACTGGTTTAGAGATTTCATTAGTATTAAATAAGAAAAAAGGCTATTCAGATGTAACTATGCCAGTGAGTGTTATAGTTAAGTTCAGAAATAAATTTAAAGAGAGGGGATAAAATGATTAAAAAAAAGAAGTTTAAAATAATAAGTATTATAACAATTTTATTTGTTATATCAACTTTAATATCCCTTAAGAGTTTAAATGTAAAAGCAACGGGAGAAATTCCAGATAAACCTGATTTTGATTTTGAGATTTCAGCATCGCCAAATCCAGCTATGGTTGGTGAAGATATAACAGTTAGTGGTAGGATAATACCAAAACCTTTTGAAGCAACCACTCCAGCTAAAGAAATAGTATTAGTTTTAGATGTATCTGGAAGTATGAATGAGGAAATAGAGGACCCATGTACTAATGAAAGAGTAAGATATTGTACATCTCATGATAGTAGCGATCTGAATCATGGTGAATGGTGGCAAATATGGCATAGATGGGTAAATGATTATTGTGTTGAACATAGAAAGTCTGGTGAGCATAATATTACTACTAACAACAGAAAGATAGATGAGCTAAAAAGAGCAGCTAATGGTTTTATAGAGAAAATGAGAGATGTTCCTAATCTTAAGATAGGTATAGTGGCTTACTCTAGTATAGCTACAATTAATCCAAATAGTAAAAATGGAACTAAGAGAGTTAAAAGCTTAGATTCTAATAGTAGCCATGATGTCACAAATTATAGTTCACTTGGAGTAAATTTTCTGCAAAGCAATGATTCAAGATTGACAGGAATAATTAATAACTTAGATGCTTTGGGTGGAACTAATACTGGTGAAGGTATGAGAAAAGCTATTCATATGCTTGATAATGGAGAAAAATCAGCAAGTAAAACTATAGTTCTTATGACGGATGGATTACCGACATTTTATTCAGTAACAGGCTCAAATAAAAAGAACTATATGACAATAGATAATACTCAGCCGCAAATTGCAGGAGAAGGAACTGACTTGGATACCAAGTCTAAAGAGTATGCAAAAGTAATAGGTGAAATTATAAAGACGAAAGGATACAATTCATTTTCAGTAGGATATGGCTTAGAGACCGATGGAAATGACACTTTATTAACCATACATGAAGCAATGACAGGACTTAATATTAAGGGAAAACCAGATTTATATGAAAGTAGTGGATTTTTCCCAACCAGTACAAATGCTATACAAGCTGTATTTAATAAAATAGCAACACAAATTATAGATAGTTATCCTATAAATAATATAGATATGAATATAAATTTTACAGATGGATTTACTCTAAATATAGGAGGAAATACTGTAAAATTAAATAATGTAAATTATAAAAAGGTATCTGAAAGAAATGGAAAAGTAAGATATGAAGCTGATCCAGTGCCATTTAAATTTATTGTGAAAGGAAATAAGCCAGGGGAGCAACAAATATATAATAAAATAAGTATTAACTTTCCATGGAAGGATAGCACTATAACAATAAACCCTAAAAATACTGTACCTATAACAATTAAATCAAATGAACTGCCATCTATAAGTGCTAAGCTTATAAGTGAAAGTAATGTTAGTGTCAATAAAGGTGAGATATTTAATGTTAGATATCAAGTAGAAGCTGCAGATTTTGTATTTAATGATAGCACCAATGCAATTCCGAATGATATTGTTATAGTTCTAGATGTTTCAGAAGGTATGAAAGATTCATTAACAATAATAAAAAACGCTTTATTTAATAAGCTTTTAAATATAGACGCTTTGAAAATTAGTAAATCTCAATATGGTTTAATAACATATAGTAATCAAGTTAAACAAGAGGTTCCTTTGACAGACAATGTTACAGATTTAAATGATAATTATATAAAAAAATTAGCCACTGATAATATGACTTCTAATATTTCTAAGACATTTGACTCTATTACAAAAGTCTTAAATTCAGGAAGAGCTGATGCAAAGAAAAATATAATATTTATATCTACCGGACAAGTGTCTTATACCGAGAGTGACTTAGGAAAGTTAAAAGATAAGGGCTATAATATTGTAAGTTTATCTATGAATAACAAAACAACTGCAGATAGTTTATATAAAATGCATAGTTTATTAGTAGGAAATACAGAGGGATACTTTAACGTAGTAAATAATGATTATAACAGTATTGAAAATAGTTTAATGAGTCTAGTTTCAGATAGAATAGTTTCTGCTACTAAGTACAAACCATATAAATTTAATCCTGTATTGAAAATAAACTTAGGAAATAATTTTATTCCGATTAGTGGAATAGAGAATGTAAGCAATGGTATTGCAACTATAAAGCTACCGGAAGTTATTTATAATTATGTTTCAAATGGTAGATATTCAGCGAGTAGCATTACTCCAATAGAATTTTCTATATCACCAAGTTTAGATAAGTCTGGAGAATTGAATTTTGGTGAAGCAAATAAAAATGTAATTGTCTATAATAAGTTAAAGGGTGGGATTGTAGAATCTTTAATAACTACTCCTGTAGTAACAGTAAAAGACGAAGTGAAGAATCTTTCCCATGGATTATATAATGGAATTAATGGTGAAGTAGATATTCAAGAAACTAATAATGGAGCAAGATTTGAGATTGCACAAGGTTCAACGGTTACCTTTGGAGCTCAATTTACTTTAGGTGGAAATAGTGCAAAGTTTGAATTAAATATAGATGAGAAATTTAATCCTGTAAACTCAATTGATATTAAGATATACAAGGTTTTAAAAGATTCCTCGGGAAATAATGAATTAATAGCAATATCAAATGAGAATAAAAAAATAGAAAGCAAAGGAAATAATAACTTTAATATATCTATTGATAAGATTAAAGAAGGCAATCAAACAGGAGAAATAGATATATTAGTTATATATCAAGGTAGGGTAAAGCAGGAGTTCTATGATGATGATCCAGTAATAAACGAAATTATATTCAGTGAAACTATTAATAAGGCTGTTGAGATAGAAGTTCCAATTGAAACAGATGGAAGTTCAAGCTTACCAGATTTGTTCTAAATATATAAAAAATAAAGTATAAAAGCTGATTCCTATAACTAAGGGGATTAGCTTTTTTAAATTTAACTTACATATTAAATATTATTGTAATATCTATAAAGCTAAACAATAAAATCTATTAACATATTAATAAAAAAATTAATATAGCTTATAATTTCTATATTTAAATAATATAATACAATTTATAGAATAAGAATTTAATTATAAATAATATATGGGAGAGGATTATATTGATAAAATCATTAAATACTGATATTTTAAGTAGTTTAAGCAATTCAGAGATTGAAGTTTTAAAATATATTGAAAAAAATAAGAGAGAAGTTCTTAATATGAGTGTTCAAGAACTTGCAAAAAGTATTTTTATATCTACAGCTACAATTATTAGATTATGTAAAAAGGTTGGTTTATCTGGTTTTTCAGAGCTTAAATATAAAATAAGAGAAGAATTAAATAGTGAGGAAGTTCAGCTAAAAGAAGTTAGCTCAATTGGGAAAATTGCTGATAACTTAATGTATGAGATTCAGCAATCTTACAATTTAATATCGGAAGATGATGTGGATAAAGTTGTAGAATTACTTCTTTTAGATAGAAATATACACTTTTTCGGTAAGGGGTTAACTAGTACAGCATTACAATATATATCTAAATATTTATTAACATGTAATAGACTAAATATATGTTATGAAGATACACATATTGCTTATTTAGCAGCTGAAGCTATGAGTGAAAAAGATGTTTTATTTGTTGCCAGCTTAAGTGGAAAAACACATCAAATAATAAAGATGATTCAAATTGCAAAAAGTAAAGGAGCCACAATAATTGCAATTACAAATATAAATAATAATACTATTTCAGAAATAGCAGATATCAATTTTAGGATTTATACAAATGAAACTAGTAATTTGCCTTATGATATGAAATCTAGAATACCAGTATTATTTGTTTTAAATGTAATAGTAAATAAGTATGTAGAAAAAAGAAATTATGATAAAACTAACAGATAATAAGCTAATATAATAATTCCCTCTAGCCTAGTATTTATCAAGGGTGTCATAAATTACAGCATATGAAACATATGACAATAAGCTTGATATGGTACTAAAGGCGCTAGATTCATTGAAAAAGTTTACTTTAGGGGTTAGACTTGTCTTGTAAATAAGATTAATGTCTAAACAAACAAGGGGGAATTAAGATGAAGAAATATAATATAGTAATAGTTGGTGGAGGAAGCACTTGGACCCCAGGATTATTAAGTAGCCTTTCAAAAAAGAAAAATGAGTTTCCATTAAATAAGTTAGTTTTATTCGATACAAATAGTGAACGCCAAGCTGTTATCGGGGAGTTTGCTAAAGTATTTTTTAAAGAAAATTATCCTGAATTGGATTTTGAATATACAACTGATAAAGAAATAGCATATAAGGATGTAGATTTTGTTTTCTGCCAAATGAGAACTGGTGGATATAAGATGCGTGAGTTAGATGAAAAGATTCCTCTAAAGCATGGATGTATAGGACAAGAAACATGTGGAGCAGGTGGATTTGCATATGGAATGCGTTCAATAAGAGATATGATTCAAATGGTGAATGATGTAAGAGAAAGATCTGAAAATGCATGGATTATTAATTATACTAATCCAGCAGCTATAGTAGCAGAAGCATTAAATAGGGAGTTCCCTAATGATAAAAGAATATTAAATATATGTGACCAACCAGTGAACTTATTAAGATCTTATGGAAGATTATTAAATGTAGATCCATATGAATTTGAACCAGTTTATTTCGGATTAAATCACTTTGGATGGTTCACACATTTATATGATAAAGAAGGAAAAGATTTAGTTCCAGTAATAAAGGATATGGTTTATAAGAATGGATTTATCCCAGTAGATGCAGAGCAAAGAGATAAATCTTGGTTAGATACTTATGCTATGGTTGAGACTATGCTAAAGGATTACCCAGAATATTTACCAAACACATATCTTCAATATTACTTATATCCAGAATATAAGGTAGCTAAGCAAGACCCTAATTATACAAGAGCAAATGAAGTTATGGCTAATCGTGAAAAGAGAGTATTTGAAGACTGTAGAAGAATTGCAGAGGTAGGAACAGCAAAAGATTCTAAGGTAGTACACAATGATGCTCATGGAGATATGATTGTAGAAGTGGCAGAAGCTATAGCCCATAATAGAAATAGACAATATATAGTTATAGTTGAGAATAATGGATTAATTGAAAATATACAAGATGATGCAATGGTGGAAGTAGCAGCTATATTAGGAGCTAATGGACCACGTCCAATGGGAGTAGGAAAAATAGATACATTCTATAAAGGGATGATAGAACAGCAATTAGCTTATGAGAAGCTAGCAGTTGATGCATATTTTGAGAATTCCTATAATAAGGCTTTAAAGGCATTAACATTAAACAGAACTATTGTTGATGGTAAAAAGGCACGAAAGATTCTTGATGATTTAATAGAAGCTAACAAGGAATATTGGCCAGAATTAAAATAATTTAATAATCAAGAAAGATATTGAATTAGTAATATCTTTCTTGATAAATAAAGAGAATATATTATAGGAGGATAGGGATATGAAACGTAAACAAAAAATTATGGATTTCTTCCAAGCTTTTGGTAGAAGTTTAATGCTACCAATTGCTACCTTAGCAGCTGTAGGAATACTTTATGGATTAACAGCAGCATTATCAAGACCTCAGGTACAAGCTTTTCTACCATTCTTAGAAAACGAGTACATCTACTATGTACTTTTCTTAATTAGATCAATGAGTAGTAAAGTCTTTGAGTTGATACCGGTATTATTTGCAATTTCAATTTCTATGGGATTAGCTAAGAAGGAAAAACATATTGCAGCAATGGCAGGATTTATTGGATATTATATTATGGCGTGGAGTGCATCAAATATAATAGCATCAGGACTTATTAACTTTGGAGAAGTTGGACTTGGAACAGTTCTTGGAGTTGCAAAAACTTTAGAAATGGGCGCTATAGGTGGGATGACAGCAGGGATATTAGTTTCAGCACTTCATAATCGTTTTTATAATATTGAATTACCTGTTGCTATAGCATTCTTTGGTGGAAAGAGATTTGTATCTATAATAGTTGTACTTGCTGCAACTTTATTAGGACAAATATTACCTTTCATATGGATACCAATTTCTAATGTTATAAACTCTGTTGGATATGGTATTGCAAATCTAGGAAATCTAGGGGTATTCTTATTCGGATTCTTTGAAAGATTATTGATACCAACAGGATTACATCATATTTTAAATGGAATATTTAGAACTACATCTGTTGGTGGAGTTTATGAAGGTATAGAAGGCGTATGGAATATTTTCTTCCAATACTTTGGAACTGTAGATATAGAAGTTTTAAAAGATTTTACTGTGTATATGGCACAAGGTAAGATTCCATATATGGTATTTGGATTACCAGCTGCAGCTTATGCAATATATAAGACAACTAAGCCAGAAAAGAAAAAGGCTGTTAAAGCATTATTAATTGCAGGAGTTTTAGCTTCATTCACAACTGGGATAACTGAGCCACTTGAATTTGCATTCTTATTTGTAGCACCATTCTTATTTATCTTCCATTCTGTTATGGCAGGGTTATCATTTATGTTAATGTCAATTTTAAATGTAGGAATAGGAAATACTCAAGGTGGTATTATAGATTTAGTAGTTTATGGTATGATGGTACCAGGATCTAATTGGATTTACACAGTTATTGTTGGACTAGTGTATGCAGCTATATATTACTTTGTATTTAAGTGGTATTTAACTAAGAAAAATATTCAGATTCAATCAGGTGATGATACTGAAACTATAAATGGAGATTCAAAAAATAATAAAGAGAATTCCAATAAAGGTTCAGCTAAAGAAGAAGAAATTATAGAAGCTTTAGGCGGAAGAGAAAATATAGTAGAAGTAAACAATTGTTTTACAAGATTAAGAGTTGATATAAAAGATATTAGTAAAACAGATGAAGGTAGACTAAAATCTACTGGAGCAGTAGGAATTGTAAAAACATCAGATACTCATATTCAGGTTATATATGGGCCGAAGGTTGATGTAATAGCATCAGCAGTAAAAGAAGCACTATAGTTTTATAAAAATCACTCAGATTAAAGATATAGCTGAGTGATTTTTAGTGCATACTAAATATATTTAATTGACAGTTGTTGTTTTGGAGGAGAAAAGAATGAAGAAATTTATACTAGCACCAGATTCTTTTAAGGAAAGCATGAGAGCTAAAGAGGTTTGTATAGCTATGGAGAAGGGGATAAGAAAAGTAATGCCTGATGTTGAAGTTATACATGTACCTATGGCAGATGGGGGAGAGGGAACCTTGCAAGCCTTAATTGATTCTACAAATGGGGAAATATTTTATAAGGAAGTTTTAAATCCATTAGGGAATAAGATTAAAGCTAGATTTGGGATTCTAGGTGATAAGAAAACTGCAATAATAGAAATGGCAGAGGCGAGTGGATTAGAACTTATAAATAAAGAAGAAAGAAATCCAATGATTACTACAAGTTATGGAACTGGTGAATTAATAAAAGCTGCATTAGATTTTAATGTAAATACTATAGTTATAGGTCTAGGTGGAAGTGCAACAAATGATGCAGGCGTGGGTATGTTGCAGGCTTTAGGGGGACGCTTCTTAGATGATAATAATAAAGAGGTTCACTTTGGTGGAGGAGAGCTTCATAGAATAAAAAAAATAGACTTATCCAATTTTGATAAAAGAATCGAAAATGTAAAAATAGAAGTTGCTTGTGATGTTAAAAATACTTTAACAGGCAAAAATGGAGCAAGTTATATTTTTGCTAGGCAAAAAGGTGCCCATGAAAAAATGATAGAAATCCTAGATTCAAATTTAAAGAGTTTTGCAAATGTAGTTAAAAATACCTTTAATATAGATATTGATAATATTGAAGGGGCTGGAGCGGCAGGAGGAATGGGAGCTTCCTTAGTAGGATTTTGTGGTGGAGAATTAAATAGGGGTATAGATATAGTAATTAAATATTCCAAATTAGAAGAATTAATAAAAGGAGCAGATTATATATTTACTGGGGAAGGAAGTATAGATGCTCAAACTAAGTTTGGTAAAACTATTAGTGGAATAGCGATGTTAGGGAAAAAATATAATATTCCTGTAATAGCTTTAGGAGGAAAAGTAGATTCTAATATTAATGAATTATATGAGTTAGGAGTCACAGCAGCTTTTGGAATACTAAATAGCGTTATGACTTTAGAAGAGGCATTAAAAGGTGGAAAAGAAAATATAGAATCTACAACAGAAAATATAGTAAGAATGATTAAAACCAATTTGTAAAATTTACTTGAAATATAAATTGCAAAATTATTGACAATAACATAGGAGAGATATATAATAACTATAAATTAAAACAGACATATATAATGAGCTCGTATATCCTCTGAATATGGCAGAGAGTATCTACCGGGAACCTTAAATTTCCGACTATGAGTGATTTTGATATACTTAAGCTATATTTGTTATATAGTTTTATAGGCATATTAACTTCACTTAGAAGATTAATATGTCTTTTTTTATACATAAAAATAGAGAAAAAATGAATTTTAAGTTTCATATTAATAAAAAAATGAATTAAAAAAGTTATTTTAAGGGGGAAGAACAATGGCAACAATAATTAAAACTGCATATACTTTTGATGACGTATTATTAGTACCAAATAAATCTGAGGTTTTACCTAATGAAGTTAGCTTAAAAACTAAACTAACAAAGAAAATAACATTAAATATTCCTTTAATGAGTGCAAGTATGGATACAGTAACTGAATCAAAAATGGCAATTGCTATGGCTAGAGAAGGTGGAATTGGGATAATTCACAAGAATATGACTATAGAAGAGCAAGCAAAAGAAGTTGACAGAGTTAAGAGACAAGAAAATGGAATTATTACAGATCCAATATTCTTATCAGAAGATCATATAATAAGAGATGCTCAAGAACTTATGGCTCAATATAGAATTTCTGGTGTTCCAATAACAAGAGGAACCAAGCTAGTTGGAATAATAACTAATAGAGACATAGTTTTTGAAACAGAATTTGACAGACCAGTTTCAGAAGTTATGACTAAAAGTCCACTTGTAACTTCAAAAGAAGGAACAACTTTAGAAGAAGCCCTTGAAATATTAAAGAAACATAAAATAGAAAAATTGCCGTTAGTAGATGATGAAAATAACTTAAAAGGATTAATAACTATTAAGGATATAGAAAAAGCAAAGGCATTCCCAAATGCAGCAAAAGATTCTAAAGGTAGATTATTATGCGGAGCATCAGTTGGAATTACTAAAGATATGATGGATAGAGTAGATGCTTTAGTGAAGGCTAATGTTGATGTTATTACATTAGATACTGCACATGGACATTCAAAAGGAGTTATGGATGCTGTAAGAACTATAAAAGCTAAATATCCAGAACTTCAAATTATAGCAGGTAATATTGCAACTGCTGAAGCTACAAGAGATTTAATAGAAGCAGGAGCAGATTGTGTCAAGGTTGGTATAGGACCTGGATCAATTTGTACAACTAGAATAGTTGCAGGCGTAGGTGTTCCACAATTAACAGCTGTTATGGACTGTGCAGAAGAAGGAAAGAGATACGGAGTTCCAGTAATTGCTGACGGTGGTTTAAAGTATTCAGGAGATATAGTAAAGGCCTTAGCAGCTGGAGCAGCAGCTGCAATGATGGGATCTATGTTTGCAGGATGTGATGAAGCACCTGGAGCTACTGAAATATATCAAGGAAGAAGCTACAAAGTTTATAGAGGAATGGGCTCACTTGGAGCAATGGAAAAGGGCTCAAGTGATAGATACTTCCAAAATGGAACTAAGAAATTTGTACCTGAAGGTGTTGAAGGAAGAGTAGCATACAAAGGCTATGTTGCAGATACTATATACCAATTATTGGGTGGAATTAGATCTGGAATGGGATACTTAGGAGCACCAGATTTAGAAAACTTATATGAAAATGCTAAATTTGTAGTACAAACTTCATCAGGAATAAGAGAAAGCCATCCACATGATGTTAATATAACTAAGGAAGCACCTAACTACAGCAAATAAATTGCTGTAAATGTAAAATGAAGAATGTAAAATGTAGAATTAGGGAAATAACTCAGACGAGCTGAGTTAATGAAAAAATGAAGAAATGAAAATTCCATTTAAAATTGCATTTTAAATGTCATGAAAGAATGAAGGAAATAACTCAGACAAGCTGAGTTATGAAAGAATAAAAATTAATATTTAATTATTCAACAATAGTTGAATAATTACCATAATTTTTTCATTTTTTCATTTTTTCATTCCTTCATTCTTTCATTATATTATAAAAATAAGGGTTGGAGGTAACCTATGAATAAAGAGTTAGTTTTAGTTGTTGACTTTGGTGGTCAATATAATCAATTGATAGCTAGAAGGGTTAGGGAATGTGGTGTTTATTGTGAAGTTCACCCACATACTTTAAGTGTTGATGAAATAAAAGAAATGAATCCTAAGGGAATAATATTTACTGGTGGACCAAATAGTGTTTATGGAGAAGATTCTCCTTTATGTGAAAAATCTTTATTTGAAGCTGGAATCCCTATACTTGGAATATGCTATGGTTCTCAATTAATGTCTCATATGCTTGGGGGAAAGGTTGCAACTGCTCCAGTAAGTGAATATGGAAAAACAAAAGTTGATGTAGATTCAGAATCTAAGTTATTTAAAGGAGTGTCACCATCTACAATTTGTTGGATGAGCCATACAGATTACATAGAAAAGGCACCAGAAGGATTTAAAATAATAGGTAACACACCAGTATGTCCAGTAGCTGCTATGGAATGTGAAGAAAAAAATCTATATGCAGTTCAATTCCATCCAGAAGTTATGCACACGCAAGAAGGACAAAAGATGATTTCAAACTTCTTATATAATGTTTGTGAATGTGCTGGAGATTGGAAAATGGATTCATTTGTTGAAAAGACAATTGAAGAAATTAGAGAAAAAGTTGGAAATGGTAAGGTATTATGTGCTTTATCAGGTGGTGTTGATTCATCAGTAGCTGCAGTACTACTTTCAAAAGCAGTTGGAAGCCAATTAACATGTGTATTTGTTGATCATGGTTTACTCCGTAAAAATGAAGGTGATGAAGTTGAAGAAGTATTTGGACCTAATGGACAATATGACTTAAACTTTATTAGAGTAAATGCACAAGAAAGATTCTATGAAAAATTAAGAGGCATAGAAGAACCAGAGCAAAAGAGAAAAATAATCGGTGAAGAGTTCATTAGAGTATTTGAAGAAGAAGCTAAGAAAATTGGAACTGTAGATTTCTTAGTACAAGGAACTATTTATCCAGACGTAATCGAAAGTGGTCTTGGAAAATCAGCAGTTATAAAATCTCATCATAATGTTGGAGGACTTCCAGACTATGTTGATTTTAAAGAAATAATAGAACCATTAAGATTATTATTTAAGGATGAAGTACGTAAGGCAGGCTTAGAGCTTGGAATACCTGAAAAGTTAGTATTTAGACAACCATTCCCGGGACCAGGACTTGGAATACGTATAATTGGTGAAGTAACAGCTGAAAAAGTTAAGATAGTTCAAGAAGCAGATGCCATTTATAGAGAAGAAATAGCAAATGCCGGAGTTGATAAAGACTTAGGTCAATACTTTGCAGCACTTACTAATATGAGATCAGTAGGGGTAATGGGAGATGAAAGAACTTATGATTATGCAGTAGTTCTTCGTGCAGTTACTACAAGTGATTTTATGACAGCAGAGTCAGCAGATCTTCCATGGGAAGTACTTGGAAAGGTAACAACTAGAATAGTAAATGAAGTTAAAGGGGTTAACCGTGTAATGTATGACTGCACAGGAAAACCACCAGCAACAATTGAATTTGAATAATAAGTCATAAATATTAATTATATTAGTTATAAATATAAGATGAAAACTTCTTATAATAGACAAAAGAGAGCAATAAGTAAAGTTTTAACTTTTGCTCTTTTTTACTTATAAAAGGTGTATGATGAAGTGAATTATTGCTTTAATAAAAAATACTAGTAAATAGTAAGAAAAAGGAGAGGTTATAATGAAAAATTATATTTTTGATTTTGATGGTACTTTAGCTGATTCAGGAAGTACAGCAATATTTGCAACTCAAGCTGCTTTTAAGAAAGTAGGATTAATAATTCCTAGCGAGGAATTAATTGAACATTATATGGGAATTCCAATTGAAATATCATTTAGGAAGATGGCAAATAAAGATTTTACAGATAAAGAATTTGAAGATTTATTAAACAACTTTCGTGACAACTATAAAAAGTTTGAAATAGAAAATTTAAGATTATTTACAGATATGGACAAGGTTTTAAGTGAATTATATAAAAATGAGAAGAATTTATTTGTAGTATCAAGTAAGCATTCAACAGCTTTAATTAGAAATCTTGAACAATTAAAGATATTAAAATATTTTAAAGGGGTATCTGGTTCAGATAATGTAGAAAACTTTAAACCAGCTCCAGATGGAATATTAAATATATTAAAAAGATTTAATATTAATAAAGAGGATACAGTAATGATAGGAGATGCAACTTATGATTTGCAAATGGGAAGATCAGCAGATGTTAAAAGCTGTGGTGTTACTTGGGGAGCTCATAAAGTTGAAGAACTAAAAAATGAAAATCCAGATTACTTAATAAGTGATGTTAAAGAAATATTAAACTTATAGTTAAAAATAGAAGTAAAGTCTTGTTTTAGATTTTACTTCTATTTTTATTAAAGTAAATGTAAATGTTGAAAAAATATTATATAAAGTAAAAGATAAGTACAAAAATTTAAAATACTAATGTAGTTATAACATGTATTTATGAATAAATTTAGGATATAATATATAAAAAGACAAGCGTTCTTAAGGATATTAGATAAAAGAGAAAATAAAATATAAAAAAACAATTAATGAGGGGAAAAATAGAATGGATAAGCCGTATTATGATAGATTTTTAAGTGTATTAAAAGAAACTAAAGGAATCCATAATTCCTTAAATGAAATTTTAAAATATGATTTTATATATCATTCAAATAAAATAGAGGGAAGTACATTTACTACGGAAGCACTTCAGCTTTTGATTGAGAAAAATATAGTAATGGGAACTCATACATTAGATGATGTTCAAGAAACTGTTAATTCTTTTTATACTTTTGATATGGTATTAGATAAAATAGATAAAAAACTTACATTAGAAATGATAAAAGAATGGCATGCTAGTTTAATGTATAGAACAAGACTTTATGATATGGGGCTAGCGGGTGTATTTAAGAAATATCAAAATAGAATACTTGGTGCTAAATTTGATACAGCCAATCCATGGGAGGTAGAAGAGAAATTAAATAACATTATAGAAAAGTTTTACAATTTAAATGAGGTTACAATTTATGATGTAGCAAGATTCCATTTTGAATTTGAATGTATACATCCTTTCCAAGATGGTAACGGAAGAATAGGGAGATTTATATATTTAAAACAATTATTGGATAATAGATTAGAATTAAAATATATGAATGGAGAATCTTCTAGTGAATATAAAAAAGCATTAGAAGAATCATCATCTGAGAACATAAAGCCATTAGTTGATTATATAGAAAAACAAAAGAATTTTATAGAAGAAAATGAGAGAATGTTTTAAGTTTCTATAAATCATAAATTTCATTCATTAAGATTAATATGATGTAATTTACATATTATTCTTCCTTTGGTTTATGGAAACAGGGATATTAATAAATGAATCTATCTTTGCAATTAAAGAAATAGATTCTAACAATAAGAAAATAATAAAATCCTGAGATTCCTAGTTAAAATAGGCATCTCAGGATTATTTTTTAACAATAACTTTAATTTATATTTTGGAATAATTTTAATCTTTTAAAACTTTATACTATACTAATTATTTACTTTCAACATATTCATGCATGCCTTTAACAAGATAATGATTGATAGGAAGTTTTTCTGTAGTGATCTAACTAGGTTTAGAATCAATTAACATGTGTATTTGTTGATCATGGTTGACTTCGTAAAAATGAAGGTGATGAAGTTAAAGGTGTAAATAGAGTGCTTTATGATTGCACAGGAAAACCACCAGTAACTATTGAATTTGAATAATTTATAAAAAACTGAGCACGTTTAAATAGCGGGCTCAGTTTTTTTTTAGGAATTTTCCAGACATTTGAAGGAAGGCATTGATAAACTAGAGTCTAAGCCTTCCTGTATTTTAACAATGTTATATATCATTCCAACTTGGTAGTGGCGTATTATTTTTGATTGCCTCATTTACTAAAGAATAATAATGCACTTTTTTTTGGATATGTTCAAGTCCATCCTCTAAATCTTTTATGGCTGCTTTTGTTTTTTCTTCCTGAGATTTCATCATTAAGAGGATTTTGTCTGAATTAGATACGATATCTTTTTCATAAGCAAAAAAAGCTTTTATTTCATCCAATGGAAGTAATGCTTTCTTGAAACAATCTATGGCATGCAAACGATCAATATGTGAATTGTCGTAAACTCTTCTATAGTCATTTATATGTTCTACATTTTCTAATAATCCAATTTTTTCATAATAACGTATTGTTGATGATGCTAAATGAAACATTTTTGATAGTTCTGTAATCGAATAAGACATATACTTTTTAATCCTCCCCAAAAAAAACTTGAGTTGAAGTTAACTTCAAGTTGTATAATATAATTATATCATAATATAACTATGGAGGGGTACAATGGAAAGTTTTGATTTTTTTGCACCAACATTTTTTGCATTTGGCAAAGGGCGTGAAAACGATTGCGGAGAGTTAGTAAAGAGATTTGGTGGCGGTAAGGTATTAATTCATTATGGCGGAGGCTCTGTTGTGCGTTCGGGCTTGCTTGACAGGGTAAAGGAATCCCTTAAAAAAGCTTCTATTGAATTTGTAGAGCTTGGTGGTGTTATGCCCAATCCAAGAAGTGGTCTTGTTTATGAAGGAATAGAACTTAGCAAAAAAGAGAATGTAGATTTTATTCTTGCAGTTGGAGGTGGAAGCACCATTGATTCAGCCAAAGCAATTGCTGCAGGTGTAGTATATGATGGAGATTTTTGGGATTTCTATCAAGGCAAGAGGATTGATGAAGCACTTCCTGTTGGAACAATTCTTACAATAGCAGCTGCAGGTTCTGAAGGATCACCAGATTCAGTAATTACTAACGAAGATGGAATGATTAAAAGAGGTGCATCAGGAGATGCAATTCGTCCAAAGTTTTCAATACTAAATCCAGAGCTTACGGAGACACTTCCTGCATATCAGACTGCCTGCGGTATTACAGATATTATTGCACATTTATATGAGCGTTATTTGACAAATTCTAAAGATGTAGAGGTTACAGATCGTTTGATTGAATCACTTATTCTTACTATGAAAACTGAGGCTCCTAAGGTAATGGTTAATCTTGAAGATTATGAGGCAAGAGCCAACATTATGTGGGCAGGAATGGTTGCTCATAATAATATCGTTGGAGTTGGTCGTTCTCAAGATTGGACTAGTCATCAAATTGAGCATGAGTTATCTGCATTATATGATTGTGCACATGGTGCTGGACTTGCAGTTACAATGCCAGCAGTATTTACTTATAATATGTCTCATGATGTTATGAGATTTGCACAGATAGCTGTCAGAGTATGGGGCTGCCAAATGGATTTTTCTCATCCTGAAAGAACAGCAAAAGAAGGAATTGAAGCTCTTCGCAGTTTCTTAATATCTATAGGAATGCCAAAGAATTTTGAGGAACTTGGAGCTAAGGAAGATGATATTGAAAAACTTGCATATACCTGTTGTTACGGTAAAGGTAATGAGGGTGGTCAAATTGGTGGTTTTGTATCATTGAAACAAAAGGATGTAGAAGCAATTTACAGACTTATGCTTTAGAAAATAATAATAAGGAGATGGATAATTATGCAAACAATTAATATTACAAATGGACCTGATAATGCATCAAGACTAATCCTTGGCTGTATGCGTATGCCTGCACTTTCTATAGAAGATGCAGCTAAGATGATTCAGACAGCACATGATTTGGGAATCAATTTTATTGATCATGCTACCTGCTATGGTGATGGAGAAGCAGAAAAGAGATTTGGTGATGCAATATCCCTTACAGGTGTAAAACGTGAAGATTTAATCATTCAGTCTAAGTGTGGCTTAAGATTTGATAAACAGATATTTGACTGGAGAAAGTCTAATATTATTGAAAGTGTTGATGGAATACTGAAGAGATTAAAAATGGAGTATCTAGATATTCTATTATTACATAGACCAGATTTACTCTATGATCCAGAACAAATTGCAGAGGCATTTGATGAACTTGAGGCTTCAGGAAAGGTTCGTCATTTTGGTGTCAGCAATACCATGCCTATGCAGATAGAACTTTTAAAGAAATATGTAAAGCAGCCCCTTAAGATTAATCAGTTACAGCTTTCTTTGGAGCAGTCACAATTAATTGATCAGGATTTATATATGAATAACAAAACAACTGAGATGTCAATTATGCGTGATGGCGGAGCACTTGATTACTGTCGTTTAAATGATATTACAATTCAGGCATGGTCCCCACTTCAACATGGAATGTTTAAGGGCATGTTTATAGATAATCCAGATTTCCCTGAAATGAATAAGGTACTTGGCGAGTTAGCTGATCAGTATAATGTTACAAAGGCAGCAATCGCAATTGCATGGATTCTTCGCCATCCAGCAAAAATGCAGGTAATCGCAGGTACAATGAATCCAGTTCATCTGACTGAAATGGCAGAGGCTTGTAAATTTAGTCTTACCCATGAGGAGTGGTATCGTTTATATCTTTCTTCTGGAAAGTTTTTACCATAATAAAGAGCTGAGCGGATTACGAATAATTTAAAAAAGATTTAAGGGGATTTAGGTAATATTTAATAATAATGATGAGGTTATTGTTAAATATTACCTATGGTATTAAGTAAAAGGAAAAGAGAAAATATTTACAATCTTTCTTAGTTATTAAAATAACTATAAATTAAGCCTGTAGAAATATGGGCTTTTTTTATACCAATAATTAATTAGTTATTTTTACTAAAATTAGTATATTAAACATAGGTTATCTTTTATAAAGATAAAGAAAACATATATAAAATATAATTATTGATTAGTAAGTGGTGTTGTCTACTGGAAAACTTTGTGATAAAATTAACATGTAAACGTTATGTTAATTGAATTATTTTATAGTTATAAGGAGGAAAAAGAATGTTAGATGCTTTATTTTCACCGTATACAATTAAAGGAAAGACAATTAAAAATAGAATAGTTGTACCCCCTATGGTTACAAATTATTGTAATGAAGATGGTACTGCAACAGAGCGTTATATAGCATATCATGAAGCGAAAGCAAAGGGAGGCTTTGGATTAATTATTACCGAAGACTATGCAGTTGATCCTTATGGTAAAGGATTTAAAAATGTGGCAGGTTTATGGGATGATTATCAAATTGAGAGTCATAGTGAACTTCCAAAGAGAGTGCATAAGTATGGAGCAAAGATTATAGCTCAAATTTATCATTGTGGTAGACAAACTAACTGGGGAGCTATTAAACATCAACCTTATGCTCCAACAGCAATACCTTGTCCATTTGGTACAGATATGCCAATTGAACTTACAATCCAAGAAATAAAAGAAATTATCTCTAAATTTGGAGATACAGCTTTAAGAGCAAAGAAATGTGGATTTGATGGAGTAGAAATTCATGGAGCCCATGGATATTTGGTAGCAGAATTTTTATCTCCTTATTCAAATAAGCGTGTTGATGAATATGGTGGAACTCTGATGAATCGTATGAGATTTGCAATAGAGATAATTAAGGATATCCGTAAAAAATGTGGAGAAGACTTTATTATTGATATGCGTATTTCAGGAGATGAAAAGATTGAAGGGGGACGTACCTTAGAAGATACAAAAGCTATGGTTCCATTCTTTGAAGAAGCAGGATTGGATATGATTCATATTTCAGCAGGAGTATATGCATCTTGTGATGCAATAATTCCATCATCATATACAGAACATGCATGGATTGCTGATTTGGCTAAAGAAGTAAAAGAAATTTGTAATATACCTGTAATTACAGTTGGAAGAATTAATGATCCTATTTTAGCAAATAGTATTCTATCTTCAGGAAAAGCAGATTTTGTATCAATGGGTAGAGCTTCATTATGTGATCCTGAAATGCCTAATAAAGCAAAAGAGGGAAGATTTGAAGATATTAGACAGTGTATAGGATGTAACTATGGATGCATAGGTATTCTATTTACTGATAATCCAATAAAATGCGTTTTAAATCCTACTTTAGGAAATGAAATAACTTGTGAAATTAAAGAAGCCGAAGTAAAGAAAAATGTAGCAATTATTGGTGCTGGGCCAGCGGGATTAGAAGCCGCTTTAGCTGCTAATAAAGCAGGACATAAGGTAACTGTTTATGAAAAATCAAGTCGTGCTGGTGGACAATTCTATATGGCATCAATTGCTCCATGTAAAGGAGAAATTGCAAACTTTATTACTTGGCAAGTAACACAATGTCAAAAGGAAGGAATTGAAATTAAATATAATACAAAAGTAACAACAGAATTAATGGAACAAGTAAATCCTGATGAAATAATTTTAGCAACTGGTGCTAAACCTATTATTCCACCAATTAAAGGTATAGATAATGCAAAGGTATGTACAAGTAATGATATTTTATTAGGAAATGTTAATCCAGGGGTTAACTGTGTTGTAATTGGTGGAGGACAAGTAGGTGCTGAAACTGCAAATTATTTAGGTCAACAATTAAAGAATGTTACATGTATTGAAGCAATGGGATCAATTGCAGTTGATGAAGCATTAGCTCCAAGATGGGATCTTTTGAAAAACTTAGAAGCGAGAAAGGTAGCTTGTCATGTAAATACAGAAGTAATTGAAATTACTGATGAAGCAGTTATTGCTAAAAAATCTGATCAAATATTAGCCTTCCCAGTAGATACAGTAGTTGTAGCTACGGGTTCAGAACCAGATATAACATTAAAGAAATCATTAGAAGATGCCGGATTTAATATAAAAGTCGTTGGTGATGCAAATGGAGTAAGAATGGTTTTAAATGCAACTGTTGAAGGTTATGAAGTAGGAAGAAATATTTAATAGTTAAAAATTAGACAAGAGGACCTATTTTTAATTTATAAATTTTCTAAGAGTATGTAAAGAGAGTATTAAACTTATAAATTCGTTAATACTCTCTATTAACTTAAAGTTAATAGTCATTAATTTCCTTGATGAACACTAATATGTGAAATGAGGCTTTTTTAATATTAAATTAAACTTGACTAATAGTCTAATTAGACTATATAATAAGTTATCAATAGTCTAATTAGACTATTGAAGTTGGTATTGAAGAAAGGAAGAAAATAATGATTAAATCATTTTTAATGCTTGGTCAGTCAAATATGGCTGGACGTGGGTTTATAAAAGAGGTTTCACCGATTTATAATGAAAGAATACAAATGCTACGTAATGGTAGATGGCAGATGATGACAGAGCCTATTAATTACGATCGTCCTGTTGCAGGAATAAGTCTTGCAGGAAGCTTTGCAGCAATGTGGTGTCTTGAAAATCCTGAAGATACTATTGGATTGATTCCATGTGCAGAGGGGGGAAGTTCTCTTGATGATTGGTCTGTTGATAAACCTCTGTTTAAACATGCAATAAGTGAAGCTAAATTTGCCATGGAGGATAGTGAATTAGCAGGAATCTTATGGCATCAAGGAGAAAGTGATAGCTATGGAGAAAATTATAAATCTTATTATGAAAAATTACGTGTAATTATTGAAACACTAAGAAAAGAATTAAATGCTCCAGATGTTCCACTTATTATTGGTGGATTAGGAGACTTTTTAGGAAAAAATGGTTTTGGGGCGAATTGTACAGAATATACACTAGTTAATAGAGAATTACAAAAGTTTGCTTTTGATCATGAAAATAGTTACTTTGTAACAGCTGAAGATTTATCAGCGAATTCAGATGGTATTCATATCAATGCTGTGTCTCAAAGAAGATTTGGAATACGTTATTTTGAGGCTTTTTCTAAAAGACAACATGTATTAGAACCAGTGAATAATGAAAATGAGTTGGTAGATATTTGTTGCAACAGACCGTATACAAAAGCAGAAAAGATGTATATAGAAATGATGGGTCTTGCATTAGGAGAAATGACATATGATGAATTTGCTACCAAGTTAACCGATATTAATAAGTCAAATTAGATGAAAAAGGAGAACTAGATTTGATACCACTATTGATTTTAGGATTATTAAAGCAGAATCCAGGAGCTCATGGATATGAACTTTTAACTTTGATGGAAGAACAACATTTTAAATTTATAGTTAATTATACCAAAGGTTCATTTTATTATAATCTTCAACAATTAGAAGAAAAAAAATACATAAAAAAAATTGAAGTTGAGAAGGAAAACAAGGTTCATGAAACACATAATTATGTGATTACAGAATTAGGAAATAAAGAGTTTGAACGATTAATGTTAAAATATGGTTCGAAGACCGAGTATGTTAATTTATCTTTTTATGCAGCTATGATATTTTCAAATGAGTATCCAAAAGAAGAAATGCTAAATTTGATAAAAATTCAGATTAAGGAAATTAAAGAGAGAATTTCTTTAATCGAAAATGCGCTTAAAAGTGACAAACCAATTTCTCCATTTTTTAGAAAGATGTTAGAAAATTCTCGTGATCATCATGTAGTGAATGTTAAATGGTTCGAGAAACTTTTAGATGATATTTAAATAAAAATTTATATAATAGTAGATAGTCTAAATGATTATCTGCTATTTTTATATATTTAGTGTATAAATATAATTCACTTATTTAAGTGGAAGAAAAAATGAAGGTTCACTTCTTCTAGCATAATGCTCTTCTAACATACGAATATGAGATAGAAATGATTCATTATCAAAATATTTAGCATTTGTATGACATATTTTCACACAACATTGGCACTTAATGCAAGTTCCAGGTACAAGGGTATTATCAATAAAATTAATTGCTGACATTGGGCAAGCTTTTGCACAAGCACCACAATTATCGCAGAGTTCTTTTATTGTTTTTGGCTTTGCCTTTAAGAAATTTACAGGCTTATTATCTATACCTAAAGGTTTATAGTAAGTAACTGCTGGATGTTCCCCTGGCACTTCAATTGGCAATAGATTTTTACTATTTAAAAGATACTCTGAAGCATTTTTACAGAATGAGTCTATTTGTTGTAAATCCTTCTCATCAGGTCGATTAGTTCCAATCTTAGATGAAAAAGCATGAACTGTTGCAATTGCTGCAGCTGAAAACGGTATAAATCCATTTGAAGATAAAATATCAGTAAGTTCAGAAAGAGAATTATCGAAACTTCTATTTCCATAAACAACAATAGGAATTACAGGAGTGTTTGTACCTAAAAAAGAACTGTCAATATAAGGTAACATTTTATTAGGAATCCTTCCAGCGTAAGTCGGTGATGCAAAAAGAACTAACTCTTCAGAACCAAAAGAATAAGAGGTTTGTCTGTTTTGAGGTCTGGTGTAGTTTATATAACTAATAGGAACTCGTAATATTTCTTGAATGTTTTTTGCAATTCTAGTAATTACTTTTCTTGTGTTTCCTGTTGCACTATAAAAAATAACAGTTATATGAGTGATTTTCATAAGATACTTCCTTTCCATAGAAATTTAAAACATTGTTTTTAAATAAGGTGGTTACATCTAATTTGCTTCTTAAGTTCACTATAATTACTTAATTTAATTGTTTACATAAATTATAACAATGACAATATTTAAGGTCAATTTAAATAATTTGAATTTTCTATTATATTAAATAATGTTTATTGTATAATAGTTATAATAAATTATTGAGAAACATAGGAGGATATAAAGTGGCTATTGAAAAAGTAAGAGAATATTTTAAAAAACTAGGAATTGAAGAAAGAATACAAGAATTTGATGCTTCAAGTGCAACAGTTACACTTGCTGCAAAAGCTGTAAATTGTGAAGAAAGTCGTATTGCAAAAACATTATCCTTTCATGTTGGTGATAAGGTTGTACTAGTTGTTGCAGCAGGAGATGTAAAAATTGATAATCCTAAGTATAAAGCTCAATTTGGGACTAAAGCAAAAATGCTTTCTTTTGATGAAGCAGAATCTTTAATTGGTCATGCTGTTGGAGGGGTTTGCCCTTTTGCTGTAAATGAAGGAGTAGAAACATATTTAGATATATCACTTCAACGATTTGAAACTGTTTTTCCTGCATGTGGTAGTTCAAATAGTGCCATTGAGCTTTCTATGAAAGAACTAGAAGAATATTCTCAATGTATTTCTTGGATAGATGTATGTAAGATAGTTTAATATAAGGAGCTGTACAACAGCTCCTTAATTAAAAATGCAGAATGTAAAATGTAGAATTATTGATGTAATTCGAAACGAATTACTATAAAATTGCTTATAAGCTTAGCTATATCTTCTAAGGTTATAGGGTGATTATACACATATTAGCACTTAATATTTACTAAATAATCATTGAGCATTAAATCAATTAGTTATTATTTAAATATTGTATTATTCTTTCTAAATTGCAATGGTGAACAACCTTTGTTCTTTTTAAATATTTTAGAGAAAGCTAGTTGATCATCGAAAGACAATGAGTTAGCTATTATTGAAATATTTAAATCAGTAGTAATCAATAATTCACAAGCTTTATTTATTTTCTTTTTCAAAATATATTGTTTAGGTGAAATTCCAAATTTGTTAGAAAAGGTTCTAGATAAATAGCTAGAGTTAAAACCGAACTTCTCTGCAATTTGAGTAACAGTTAAATTGAGTGGATAATTTAAATCAATATAATATTTTATTTCTTCCATTGCTGTAGTTTTTGAATCTAAATTATCATTAATCCCTATTTCATCGAAGAGATTAGCAAAAATCTCTAGCAAAATACTATTAGCTCTAAAAAACATACTATTGTGGTTGTTATGCATGTTTAGGATTTTATTGATTTCATTGTAATAATACTCATTATTAAGATTCTTAAAAACATATATTTCTTCATTTGCCCTTAATAACTGTGAAGTATATTTTTGTGAATTAATACCTAAATAACCTAACCAAACATAAGTCCAAGGAGTATTTTGGTTAGCTTTATAAGTAGATATTTTATTAGCAGGAATAATAAATGCATCTCCTTTAGATAATAGGAATGTATGATTGTCTATTGTAAGTTCTCCCTTTCCATCCATGACAAAGTGGATTAAATTAAATTCACGAAATGCAGGACCAAATATATGATTTGGTTCACATGCCTCATAACCTGCGTTAAAAATAATAAAATCAGATAGAGATTTATAAAGTAATGAAGTACTTGTTTCTTTATATTGTTTCATGATATGAATTTTAATATATAATTATATTTATTTCAATAAAAAGGTAAAAAAAAGACATATATAAAACAAATAATTCTATACTAAAAGAAAAAATAGCGTGATAAACTAATCATGTAAGCGTTTATTTTATTTGTACAAATAAATTTATTTAAATAGAAAAAAGTCAAATTTTATCTAATTTAAGAAGATTGATTAACTATGTATTTATGAGTCGATTCATTGCTAATTATTTAATGCTGATACCTTCTATTAGTTTATAGAATTGTATTGAGTTATAGAAGATAAAAATAGGGATTGTATATGATGGAGGGAAAAATGTATAAAAATAATTATTTTGAAATTGAAATGGGACAAGATTATCTATTTAGTTATCTTATAGATGAGAATTTACAGGTCTCAATCAAAATGCCATCTTTTGAAGTAGATAATGAAAACGTTGTTCCTGCTCAAAAATTTATTTATAAAGAAAGAAATAAGCTTAACGAAGATATTGAAGAGCTAACTTATTCTTCAATACTTACTAATGATATAAATATTGACATTGTTATTCACGTTAGTGATAAAAGTCCGATTATTAGATTTAAATATGTTTTATATTCAAATGATGAGAGATATTTAACAAAGCATAATGGTCTAGATAATATTGTTTATTGCGGATATGAATCTTTGAAGGAAAGTAAAAAAATTGAATTGAGAATTTCGGATTATGATTATATGTATCATACTCATGTAATAACAGAAAATCATGCATTTAATAATGAAAATCAAATTATGGGACCAATTCTTGTCGAGGAAAGAGAAGATGTATCTTTACTTTTAGCTTATGAGCACGGTTCACAATATCCAAATAAGTTTTTAGGCTTTGAAAAAGATGGTAATAAAATTTCGGTTAAGTCAATAAAAGGAAATTATGTTTCTAATCAATTAATTGATAGTAATAATAACTTTGAAACGATTTGGTTTCAATTTGGTGCAGTTAAAGGAAATAAAGATTCTTTAGCTAAGCAGTATAGAACATTCCAGCTAAAATATTGTACTTTAAATATGGAAAGTAGAAAACCATATATTTTCTATAATACATGGAATTTTCAAGAAAGAAATAAAAGATGGAATGGTAATAAATATTTAACTGATATGACATTTGAAAGAATGGAAAAAGAAATTGATGTTGCTTATCAAATGGGAATAGAAGTATTTGTCATTGATACAGGTTGGTATAAGCAAACTGGAGATTGGTTAATTAATGAAGACAAGTTTCCAGATAAATTAAAGCTTATTAAGAAAAAATTAGATTCCTATGGTATGAAACTAGGAATTTGGTTTAATCCAATTGCAGCAGGAAAAACAAGTGAAATGTATTTATCACAAAAAGATAATGTCATTAACAAGAGAGATTCCGTGAAAGAACCACATGAAATTTGGGAAACAGAAGAAAGTTATGAAATGTGCTTAGTTTCAGGTTACTGGAAAAGATATGCTTCACGTTTATGTGAAATAATTGAAGAATTAGGTGTTTCATATATCAAATGGGATGCTGTAGGAATGGAAGGATGCCAGCAAGGTAACCATTATCATGGAACAAATAATAATTCACCTGAAGAATGTGAAGAAAATTATTCATTTAATGTTGTAAGATACTTAGTAAAAATTATTGATTATGTATGCGAAAAGCATCCTGAAGTTATATTTGATTTTGATATAACTGAACCAGGACGTTGTACAGGCTTAGGATTCCTTTCATCTGGAAAGTATTTTGCTATTAATAATGGTCCATACTTTGACGATTATAATATGAAAAGAGAACCTAATACATGGTCTAATATTTTTGTTCATCCTGGTCCTGCTAGAGCTTGTATAGCAAGAAGAATTTTGGATTATGATAAATGGATTCCATCAGTTCTATTTTTAACTCACTATTTACCTGATGATGGGTATGATTCCCAATTATTAAATATTGCTTCTCTTATTCTAGGTCAAAATGGAATTTGGGGAGATTTACTAAATATTTCCAAAGAGGGAGTTAAATTATTTAATGATAGTTTATCAGCTTATAAGGAAGTCAGAGAAGATATAACTGAGGCATATCCAATTGTCTTTGGAAGACCTGGTGAAACATTTGAAGTTCATGAAAAAATTAGAGAAAATACTGGGCGTGGAGCAGTGGTTTTATTTACAAATTCATTAGGACAGTACACTTATAAATTAAAAAATAAAACGACTAAAAATATTAAGGTTTTTGGAAATGCAGCAGTTGAATTTATAGATGAGGACAATGTTTTAATCAAGATTGATAATAAAACAAAAGAAGCAGCTATTATATTCTTTAAGTAGATGATTAGTTTTATTAAATTATGAAGGGAGATAAAATATGAAAGATAAAATGTTAATTTGGGTAAGTAAGTTTAGTACAAATAAATATGTTACTGCTATAAAAAATGGTGTTATTGCATATGCACCATTTACGATTATTGCATCAATTGCTTTGTTAATCACTAATTTTCCTTCTGAAGCTTATATAAATTTTATTACTAACTTATTGGGGGTATCAGAACCCTCAGTATGGCAAAATCAAGTAAATAGTTTTATGAATGGGACTATGAATTTAGGTGGAATTATCTGCTTGTTATTCATTTCATATAATTTAGCAGAACAATTTAAAAATCCAAAAGTAAAACCAATTTATGCTTCTGTAATTAGTTTAGGTGTATTCTATTTCATGACACCTTTAAGTACATTAGAAGATGGTGCATCAGCTATTGCTTTTTCAAGATTAGGTGCTGCAAGCTTAATTGTAGCTATTGTTTTAGGACTTATTGTTCCGACATTATATAAATATCTTATAGAAAAAAAATTAACAATAAAACTACCAGATGCAGTTCCACCAGAAGTCGCTAACTCTTTCTCATCTCTAATACCAATAGCAATAATTTTTGTTGGAATGTTTATTATTAAAATATTACTTGAAATTTCACCATTTGGAAATATTCACGATTTCTTAAATGTTCTTTTATCAAAACCTATTCAAAGTTTGTCAGGAAGTTTATGGGGATTTGCTTTTGCTATATTCTTTGCCATGGTACTTTGGTTCTTTGGAATTCATGGTACATCTATTGTAATGGGGGCATTATCACCAGGATTATTGATGTTAAGTGATCAAAATAGACTTGCATTCCAAGCTGGACAAGCATTACCTAATATCATTACTAATGAGTTTTTAACTTATGCGACTGGAACTGGACTGTATATGTGTATTGCTTTCTTAATTGTTGGAAAAAGTAGACAAGGAAAAGAAATTTCTAAGTTAGGTTTACTTCCAGCTGTCTTTGGAATCCATGAGCCATTAGTATTCGGATATCCTATTATGTATAATATTTATTTAGGTTCATTATATATTGTTTTACCGGTTATTGGGATTGTTTTGACTTATTTTGTTACTAGCATTGGACTAGTTGCTAGATTAAATGGTACTGGAGTTCCTTGGACAGCTCCACCTGGAATATATGCATTTATTGGCACAGGTGGACAAATATCTGCTGTACTTTGGCAAATTATATTAGGTGTTATTTATACAATTCTAAGTGTTCCTTTAGTTAAGAAATATGATAATCAATTATTAGAACAAGAAAAGCTAGAAGAGGGGAAACGAGTAGAGGAAAAACAATTAGTAAATAATACAAACTAATTTAAAAAGCTTTAAATATATACTCTTTTAAGGAACGCCTATATTAATGGGCGTTTTTTCTTATATATAATTTATTATATTGGCATTAATACCTATTTTATTTACACAATTAAATCTGAATAGTATAATTTAGATAATTGAATAAATAAAAGTTCGGAGGAAAAAGTTATGAATTTAGAGATAAAAAAGCTTAGCCCCTCACTTGTTGATGATTATGTATTTTATTTCGATAATGTTGCATTTAGGAATAATCCTGAATGGTCGCTATGCTACTGCCTTGAAGGTCATGAGGAATCAGTAGATGAGGAGATAGAGTTAACTGGAAATGCTTTAATTCGTGAAAAAGATTTGCGCCGTGAGAGAGTAAGAGCCCTTATTTTAAATGGAGTTATGAATGGATACCTTGTTTATAATGAAGGCAATGTAATTGCATGGTGTAATGCCAATGATAAAAGCAATTATATTCGCATTAAAAATAATAGAGACTATTGGTTAGATGGTGATGAAGAATTTAGAATTAAAACAGTATATTGTTTTAATATTGCGCCTGATTATCGTGGAAAAGGTATTGCAAAGGATATTTTGAAATTCATATGCGATGAGGCTAGTTTAGAAGGCTATGATTATATTGAGGGTTATCCAAGGAAAGAGGCAAATGGAATACATCAGTTTCATGGTCCTATAAAGTTATATGAAAGTATGGGATTTACTATGATAAAAGAGCTTGATACAACTTATATTTTCAGAAAAATATTATAATTCTATTATATTAAAAGGTATTAAGAAGTTAGTTGAATTCTAACTTCTTTTATTCTTACTAGTATTATTTATATTATTTTAGAAGACTTAATCTGAAATAGAGGTATAGATTAGATTATTGTGTAAAAGTTAACTGGAAAATAAATAAAAATATGATAGATTTTATTCCAAGTTTATCAAAGTATGTTAAAATATCTTTTATACAATGAGAAAGGAGTATTTAAATGTTACAAATAAAAAATATTAAAAAGCAATATGTAACTGGAGATTTAGTACAAAATGCTTTAAATGATGTTAGTTTAAATTTAAGAAATAATGAATTTGTTGCAATTTTAGGACCGAGTGGTTCTGGGAAAACGACATTATTAAATATTATTGGTGGGTTAGATCATTATGATTCAGGAGATTTAATTATTAATAATATTTCTACAAAGAAATATACAGATAGAGATTGGGATTCATATAGAAATCATACAATCGGCTTTGTATTCCAAAGTTATAACTTAATTCCTCATCAAACAATATTATCAAATGTAGAATTAGCCCTAACAATCTCAGGTATATCTAAGAGTGAAAGAAGAAAAAAAGCAATCAAAGCATTAGAAGAGGTAGGCTTAGGTGAGCACATTCATAAAAAACCTAATCAAATGTCAGGAGGACAAATGCAGCGTGTTGCTATTGCCCGTGCCTTAGTTAATAATCCTGATATTTTACTTGCTGATGAGCCAACGGGAGCCTTAGATAGTGATACTAGCGTACAGGTTATGGAATTATTAAAAGAAGTAGCCAAAGAGAGATTAGTTGTTATGGTTACACATAATCCTGAATTAGCAGAGGAATATGCAACTAGAATTGTAAAAGTAAAAGATGGGGTAATATTAGAGGATACTGATCCTTTTATTATTGAAAAAGAGGAAGAAGTGATAGAGCACAAGAATATGGGGAAATCTTCTATGTCCCTTCTTACAGCTTTATCATTAAGCTTCAACAATCTTCGTACTAAAAAAGCAAGAACATTTTTAACTGCTTTTGCAGGGTCTATAGGGATTATTGGTATAGCAGCAATCTTATCTTTATCAACAGGAGTAAATACTTATATAGAAGATATTCAAAAAGATACAATGACTTCTTATCCAATTACTATTGATTCACAGGCAATTGATTTAACCGGAATAATGGAAAGTGGTAGAGAAAATGCTATGAATCAGAATGAGGAAGCTAATCATGAATTAAATGAAGTTTATTCAAATAATACTGAGTTAGAAATGACATCAAGTATGACAACTAGTATTAGTGAAAATAATCTAACACAATTTAAAAAGTATTTAGATGATGAGAATAGTGAAATTCATCAATTTATCGGAGAAAATGGCGTTGTTTATTCTTATGATGTAAAATTTGATGTATTTACTTATGATAGTGAAGATGAACTTATCAATACGGATGGAAGTTCTTTTGAAAATTCTAGTTCAACTTCAATGCAGTCACCTATGGGAGGAAGTTCAAGTGGAATGCCGCCATTTATGGGAGGAAGCAGTTCAAATTCTAATTTTTCTGAGTTGATGTCTGGAACTGGTGATAATATTATTAGTAATGCTTTAAAAGATAGTTATGATGTTTTATATGGTGAATGGCCAACAGAATATAATGAAATTGTATTAGCACTTAATAAAAATAATGAAATTTCATCAAAAACATTATATGAATTAGGATTATTACCTGCTTCAGAATATAAAAAGATAATGAAAGATATTGAAGAAGGTAAAGAGGTTAGTTTAGAAACAGAATCATGGACTTATGAAGATATAGCTAATCAAGAATTTTACTTAATTCCTGCAAGTGATAGATATGTAAAGAATAATTATGGTACATTTGATTTGATTGAGGATAATGCACAACTTGTAGAATTATTAGATAGTGCAGTTAAACTTCAAATTAGTGGAATTATTCGCCAAAAAGAAGATGAAAATTTATCTATTAATTCTACATTAGGATATACTAGATTATTAACAGATTATCTTATTGATTATGCAAATAAAAGTGATGTAGTAAAAGCTCAATTAGACAGTAAAAATGTAAATGTATTAAATGGGATGACATTTACACCAGCTGATGATGCAACAAAAATTCAAGATGCGAGAACTTATGTTGAACAATTAGGAGTATCAGATAAAGCTAATTTAGCTATGTCAATTATGCAATCTGAAAGTATGATGCCAACACAAATGAGAGCTATGGGAGAAAGTCAACTAGCTAGTATGATGGATCAATATATAACTACTGCTAGTGATGAAGCGTTAATTGGAATATATGATCAATATATTTCTACAGGTAATTATGATGATAATTTAACTGCATTTGGAGTTGTTAGTTTAGATGCTCCTTCTTCAATAAATATTTATGCAGATAGTTTTGAGGCAAAGGAAGAAATTTCAAGATGTATAGAAGAATATAATGATAGTGCTTCAGAGGAAAATAAAATAACTTATACAGACTATGTTGCTTTATTAATGTCTTCAATCACAACAATTATAGATGTTATTTCTTATGTATTGATTGCATTTGTAGGAGTATCATTAGTTGTTTCTTCAATAATGATAGGTATAATTACTTATATTTCAGTACTTGAAAGAACAAAGGAAATTGGTATATTACGTGCAATTGGTGCTTCAAAACGTAATATTAGTCAAGTATTTAATGCAGAAACATTTATTATTGGATTACTTTCTGGCTTTATAGGTGTTGGAGTTACATTATTACTTTTAATACCAACAAATGCAGTAATTCATAAATTAACTGATATTACAACAATTAATGCTAAGCTGCCAGTAGGTGCTGCTATAATATTAATTGTTTTAAGTGTTATTTTAACACTAATAGGAGGATTTATCCCTGCTAAAAAGGCAGCTAAAAAAGATCCAGTAACAGCATTAAGAACTGAATAGGCATTATAAAATAACAATTAAAGAGTTCAAATAAAGATAGTTAATATTAAGTAGATAATAGCAGATGATCCTAGTGATTATCTGCTATTTAATTTCTGGTTAATATAAAGTTCAGTATAATTTAATGTTTGTATTATATAGAAAAAGTTGTAAAATTATGTTTAGATTTGGTATAGTTTATATGTGAGAGGGGAGATGGGATGATGAAATATTTTTTAGACACAGTAGAAACAATAGAAGAGGGTGTTGGGTTTAGCTATTTTGGAGCAACACATTTATTTTGGCTAGCAATTTTTATCATCTTTGCTGGCATTTGTTGTTACGTTTATAGTTCAAGTGATACGACAATACGTTTAAAGTTAAGAAAGGTAATGGCTTTTTTAATTATAGGAGATGAAATTTTTAAAATAGTTATGCTTTTAATAGGTGGAAATTATGGCGTTAAGTATCTACCATTGCACTTATGTAGTATTAATATTTTTATAATTACTTATCATGTGTATAAACCTTCAAAGATGTTGGATAACTTTCTTTATTCGATTTGTTTTCCAGCAGCTTTAGCAGCGATAGTAGCTCCTAGTTGGATAGAATTACCGTTTGGGAATTTCATGCATATGCATAGCTTTACTATACATATTTTATTGGCAACATATCCATTGATGCTTGTGGCTGGAAAAGATATTAAGCCAGATATAAGGGAAATTCCTAAAAGTATTCTTTTTACAGCTATTATGTCTGTACCTATTTACTTTTTAAATTTATTATGGGATACGAATTTTATGTTTTTAATGTCTGCAGAACCTGGTAATCCACTTTATTGGTTTGGAGAAAACTTTGGACATCATTTACTTGGGGTACCTGTCATTGAATCATTAGTATTAGTAGTAATGTATTCTCCATTTTATTTTATGAAAAAATCTAAGTCTGGAATTTTAAAAAGTAAAGAAGAAAAGACTTGTGCTTAAGATTTGCGTTAAAATAAGGTTAAAAGGTAAAAGAACTGGAAGATTAAAGAGGGTGCTGTTGCGACAGTTCCTTCTTTTTTGTTGTAAAAAACAAGGATCATTATAAAAAAAAAAGGGGCATTTGATAAGGGTATTATATAGTGAACATTTACTTTTTGCTATATAATTTTATTTATTGAGAGATAAAAATGGGTGGTTATGAGGAGAAAATAATATGGCAATAAAACTATTAAGAGAATATATTTTAGGTGATATAATAGCAAAATATTTGATAGAAGAAAGTAGTGGACAAGTTTCATTAAGATTGCTTCCTTCTGATAAATATCCTGAAAATAATATTGTGAAAAATGAGAAATTAGAGTCTTTAGTCCAGTTGAAAATAACTGGGGATATTTATGATTGTGCATATGCTATGGGAAATACCATGCGTAATAGTGAAACAGTAAAAAGACTTGTTTATAAAGAGCAAGAAATAGAAAAGGCTGATGAATATTTAACTATTAATACAGTATTATTAGATGATAGAGGATATAGGGTGACCCACCACCTTATATGGAAATATAAAACACCATATATAAAGATTTACTGTACTTTTGAAAATCAAAGTGAGGAAGTAGTTTCTTTAGAAATGATGGAGAGCTTTTCTATTAGTGGATTATCTCCTTACTTAGAGGGAGATGGACATGAAAATTTATATCTTCATAGAATAAGAGGTGTTTGGAGTCAAGAAGGAAGACATGAGTATTTGCCTGTAGAGGACTTACAGCTTGAGCCAGCATACTCACCTCATGCAGTTCGTTGTGAACGTTTTGGTCAAGTAGGATCAATGCCAGTAAATAAATTCTTTCCTTTCGTAGCAATAGAAGATAGAAAAAATAATGTGTTTTGGGGAGCTCAAATTGCTCATAATGCTTCTTGGCAAATGGAAGTGTATCGTAAGGATGATGGATTAAGTATAAGCGGTGGGCTTGCAGATAGAGAATTTGGACATTGGATGAAAGAAATAAAACCTAAGGAGACTTTTGATACACCTTATGCAATTGTAACAACAGCAAATACAGAATCCTTCGATGAATTAACTGGTAGGCTTACACAATATGCATTAGAACATCTTGATAAGGTTCCAGATATAGAAAAAGATTTACCATTAGTATTTAATGAATATTGTACTACTTGGGGGAATCCATCACACGAAAATATCACAGAAATTCTTGAAAATATTAAAGGAAAAGGATTTAGCTATTTTGTTATTGATTGTGGGTGGTTTAAAGAAGATGGAATTCCATGGGATATAAGTATGGGAGATTATGAGGTATCAAAAAGTCTTTTTCCAGAAGGTTTAGATAAGACCGTAAAGGTAATTAAAGATGCAGATATGATTCCTGGTATTTGGTTTGAAATCGAAAATGTAGGTAGTGCATCAAAGGCTTATAAAATGGAAGATTATCTTCTTCATAAGGATGGAAAAGTATTAACAAGTTATTTCAGAAGATTCTGGGATATGAAAAATCCATGGGTGGAGAATTATCTTACAGATAGAGTAATAGGTACATTAAACAAATATGGATTTGGTTATATGAAAATTGATTATAATGAAACCATTGGAATTGGTTGTGAAGGAGCAGAATCTCTTGGAGAAGGCTTAAGAAAGAATATGGAAGCTTCATATAAATTTATAGATAAAGTTAAAAATGAAGTTCCTAATATAGTACTTGAAAATTGTGCATCAGGAGGACATCGTCTAGAGCCTAGCCTTATGGCTCAAATGAGCATGGCTTCATTTTCAGATGCTCATGAATGTAAGGATATTCCTATTATAGCAGCAAACCTTCATAGAGTTATTCATCCAGCACAAAGTCAAATATGGGCTGTGATACGTACAGATGATTCTTTAAAGAGAATAGCATATTCAATGGCAAATACATTTTTAGGAAGATTATGTTTATCTGGAGATGTAACAAAACTTACAAAAGATCAGTGGATTTTAATAGAAAAGGGAATAAAATTTTATAAGAGTATATCTGAAATCATAAAAAATGGACAATCTTATTTATATGGAAGTAAAATAAAAAGCACAAGATATCCTAAGGGATGGCAAGCTCTTCTTCGCATAGGGAAAAATAATGAGGCTTATATTGTTATCCATACATTTGAAGCGGAAATTCCAGAATGTATATCAATAGAACTAAAAAAAGGATATCCTAAAAAAATAAAAGAAATATATTCTGATACAGAAGAAAATGTTGTTATTGAGAATAATGTTTTGAAATATTATCCAAAGGAAAATTATAAAGCTTTAGCGATTAAGCTTGTTTGAATTTATTATTAATGCCTAAGAGAAAATCATCAAATCATTAGAATAATAAAATTTATATTTCTATGAAATGAGCAATGTATAAAATATAAGAAAAAAAGTTACAATTATATAAAAAATTATAGAATACGTAAAAGTAAACGATGCAAATTTGTAAAAAATAAAATAAAATAATACTTTTGAGGTAAATATTGACACGAATTATTAGCCGTGATATTATAATAACATTAAAAAAAAAAGAGGGCAAAGGCGTTCTAAGTTAGAATGTCTTTGCCTTCTTTTTTTATATATTTTTTTAGGAGGTATAATTATGGATACTACAATGATTATTGACACTATTTGGGTATTTCTTGCAGCTATTTTGGTTTTCTTCATGAATCTTGGCTTTGCATCAGTGGAAGCAGGTTTTGCAAGATCCAAAAATACAGTTAATATCCTATCAAAAAACTTTATTGTATTTGCAGTTTCATCACTTGGTTTTATGCTACTTGGATGGGGACTGATGTTTGGTGGGGACAACCCTTTTGTTGGAACAGAGAATCTATTTATTTTAGGAAATGCAGATCTTTCATTCTATGATGAAACATTAACAGCAAGTGTTCCATTTTGGGGAAAATTCTTCTTCCAACTTGTATTCTGTGGTACAGCAGCTACTATAGTCTCTGGTGCTGTAGCTGAGCGTGTAAAATATATTTCATTTATAGTTTTTTCATTTGTACTAACTCTTATTATATACCCAATAGTTGGTCACTGGGTATGGGGAGGCGGTTGGCTTGCTAATATAGGTTTTATGGATTTTGCAGGTGATACTGTCGTACACTCAGTTGGAGGATGGGCAGCACTTGCAGGTGCATTGATTCTTGGTCCTCGTATTGGAAAATATGGTAAAGACGGTAAAGTGAAGGCTATTCCAGGGCATAATATGTCACTAGCTGTTATAGGATTATTTGTTCTTTGGCTTGGTTGGTTTGGATTCAATCCTGGATCTACAATGAGTTTTCAAAATCCAGCTGATGTAATGCATATTTTAATGACTACTAATACTGCAGCAATTGCAGCTGTAATAACATCTACTGCTACTTCTTGGATTGTAATAGGAAAACCTGATTTAGGAATGACTATTAATGGATGTCTTGCTGGTTTAGTAGGAATTACTGGAAGTTGTGCATATGTTAGTATTGAGGCTTCATTATTAATTGGAGCTATTGCTGGTATTATAGTAGTATTTGCAGTAATGTTCTTTGATAAAATAAAAGTTGATGATCCAGTTGGAGCTACAGCTGTCCATCTTGCTTGTGGTGTTTTTGGGACAATCTGTGTTGGGTTATTTGCACAAGAAGGAATCACTACTTTATCAACTAAAAATGGTTTATTCTATGGCGGAGGATTTGAATTATTATGGGCTCAACTTATAGGGATAGTTGCAGTAGGTGCATTTGTATTTGCTTCATCTTTACTTGTTTGGTATTTAATTAAGAAGACACTTGGAATTAGAGTATCTCCTGAAGAAGAAATTGCTGGACTTGATATCGGTGAGCATGGAAATATAGCTTATCCGGACTTTGCTATAGCTGGAATTGCAACTGAATTTACTAATTCTGTAGAAAATATTGAGATAGATATTGAAGAAGATTTTTCAAAGAATAAGAATGTTTCAGCAAATGTTGCAATTCCTGTTGTTCACAAAGAGAATTCAGATGAAAAGATGACAAAGGTTACTATTATTACAAATCAAAATAAGCTCTCAGAATTACAAGATGCTCTTGAAAAACTTGGGGTTACTGGGCTTACAGTTACAAATGTTCTTGGTCATGGTATGCAAAAGGGTAATCCAACATTCTTTAGAGGAGCACCTATGGATACTAGGCTTCTTCCTAAGGTTAAGATTGATGTTGTAATATGTAAAATACCAACTGAAACTCTTGTTGAAACTGTACAAAAGGTACTTTATACAGGAAAGATTGGTGACGGAAAGATATTTATCTACGATGTAGAAGATGTAATTAAGATTCGTACTAAAGAACATGGTTATGATGCATTACAAGATGAAGAATAATATAATTATATATCACACATTTTTATAAAGATTTATTAGAAAAGAGTAACAAAATCCATAGTAAATAAATATTATATATTATGTATTATATATTAGATATTACGTAACAAAAGAGAAAGGGGTCTAACCATGAGAAGAGAAGACATGAGATGTGAAGAAGAAGAGGAAAGACGCAGTTGTGAAGAAGAAGTTCAAAGACACGTTCATGAGTACCTTGGTAGCACAAGAGTAGTTGGAGAAAATACTAGCCAAGCCCATAATCATCGTTTTGCAGGAGTTACTGGAGACGCAATTCCTTGTAGAGATAGTAATGGTAGAGAAAGTCATGTTCATAGAATAGTAACAAGAACAGATAATCATAATAATCATTACCATGTTCTTGATGTTGTTACTGGTCCAGCAATACCAGTAGGTAATGGTGCAAGGCATGTCCATTATGTATTTGCTTGCACAAGGGATAGTAATGGCCATAGGCATAATTTTAGGGTTGCGACTTTAATTGAAAATCCTATAGGTGACAATGAATATTGTTAATTCAAACTATACACTTGAGTAAAAATACTTAATTTTTTTGAATAAGAATATTAAGTAATAATTTATTCTAAGAATTAAGATAGTAATATGTAAAAACATTACATATTACTATCTTTTTTATAAAATATTTAACTTTTAACTAGAATTAATCAAGTAAAAAGGGCTGCATCTAATTTGTTTTAACCTAATTAGATACAGCTGAAATTTTAAATTATAGAATTTTTATTAAAAATAATTTCTAAAAATAATTCCTAAAAATATAAATATCTAACTATCTTTTTTGATTTTCATAGGTGTGTTTGCACCACTTAAAGTGATCTTCATAGGAATAGTCATCTTTCTTGTCATCATCACGTTTTTCACAACATCTATCATGTTTATCTTCATCACGTTTTTCATGACATTTGTCTTTCTTATCTTCTTCTTTTTTATAGCATTTACAGTAAAGTTCTGAATAATCTTTCTTGTCGTCCTTATCGTCTTTGCATTTATCTTTGTCGTCATCATGCTTTCTAGGACACTTACACCTATCACGCTCGTCAATTTCTCTCCAATTAGAATTTTTTTTGTCGTCGTAATCTTTGTCATCATGATCTTTATCTTTCTTATCATCATGTTTCTTATAGCATTTACAGTAGTATTCTTCTTTTTTCTTTTTATCTTTGTCTTTACAATGTCTTTCTTCTTTCTTTTCCCAACATCTTTCATTATCGTATTCTCTATTATCTTCTTTTTCATCATCATAAGAGAAATACCAATTGTCATTTGAATTACTATAAGTCATACTAATCCATCTCCATAAACGTAATTATATTTGTGCAGTATTAACTATAATGCACATATTCTATAATATGTTGCTTGGACTATAATTGTTACAATAAGAAAAGTATAATTACAAATAAAATATTATATAAGGTTGGCTTTGAACTTAATAAATGAAGTTGTTAGATTTCATTCTTTCCATATTTACAAATAACCCCATACCGGTTTTTAGTTTGCTAAATCCGAGGCTTTCATAAAAGCTTTCTTTTCCAGGAGAAGCATAAAGTATGAAGTTGCAAGTAGGAGTGGCTTCAATTATATTTTTTATAATTAAGCTACCGATACCCTTTCTTTGATATTCTGGATGAATGGCGACATCATATATAGCAGATTGTCTAACACCATCGGAAATAGATCTTCCAAATCCAATCAATTTACTATCATGAAAAATAAAAACTACAGCATAACTATTTTCAAAGGACTTTTTATGAAGCTCTGCATCAACATAGGACATTCCTACCATTCTTATTATATCTCTGACTTCATGCCAATCGATATTTAAACAATCTTTTTTTATTATTATATTCATTATATATACCCCTTTTACCAATAAATTAATATTATTTTATCATAAATTAAATGATGAAAAAGAAGATAAATATAAAATTAAAAATATAAAAATTTAAAAAAGACCTTTCTAGTACGTATGTAATAGGTAAGGATAATAATTCCTTAAATAAATTAAAAGGAGTAAGAATTTTAAATGGCATTAATTCAAAGACTTATTTCATCAGACAAGTATTCATTAAAATGTCCTTATCCAATGACACCAAAAGGTATATGTATTCACAACACTGCAAATGATGCAACTGCATCAAATGAGATTTCTTACATGCAAACTAATACTAGTTCTACATCTTTTCATATTGCTGTGGATGATAAAGAAGCAATTCAAGGATTACCACTAAATAGAAATGGTTGGCATGCTGGAGATGGAGGAAGTGGTGAAGGTAACAGATATTATATTGGAGTAGAAATCTGTTATTCAAAATCAGGAGGAGACAGATTTTGAATAGCAGAAAAGAGAGCAGCAAAAGAAGTTGCAGCATTACTAAAACAATATGGGTGGACGATAAGTAATGTGAAAAAACATCAAGATTTTAGTGGTAAATATTGCCCTCATAGAACTTTAGATATGGGATGGCAAAGATTCTTAAATATTATTCAAACTGAAATAGACAATTTAAATCCACCGACAACTGAATTATATAGGGTAAGAAAAACATGGGCAGATGAAGCTTCACAAATTGGAGCATTTAGTGTATTGCAAAATGCAATAGATTGTGCAGATAAAAATCCTGGTTATAGTATATTTAATAGTTCTTGAGTAAAGGTATATCCGATAGAAAATATAGTTGTAGGTTCAAAAGTAAAAGTGGTTGGAATTTATTATGCTACAAGTGAAACTATTCCTTATTGGGTAAAACAAAAAACTTTCACTGTTAGTAGGATAACTTATGATAAGGCTTTGTTAGCAGAAATAACTAGCTGGGTTTATTTAAAGGACTTAGTTTTAGCAGGGTATAAAGCATAATAATCAATTGGAGCTGTTTAATAGCTCCTTTTTGTCTTTATTAATATATTCATAGAAAAAATGTATAAGTATTTTAGAGCAATGTATGAAATAATATAAATAAATAAAAAATTTTAAATATAAAAATAAATTATGTTATAATATACTAGAATTAATAAACGTAGAATCAGTTGACAAAAAAATTCCTAGAAAATTTGGAGGTTATAGAAATGAATAAAGGTTTAAGATTAGACTTATCTAAAGTAGAACCATATGTAAAAGTAGAACAAGAATTAAAACATATGGAAGCAATGGTTAAAGTTGCACAAGAAACTCTAGAAAAGGGAACAGGCGCAGGTAATGACTTTTTAGGATGGCTAGATTTACCTGTAAACTATGATAAAAATGAGTTTGCAAGAATAAAAAATGCAGCTGAAAAAATAAAGAAAAATTCAGATGCTTTAATAGTTATAGGAATAGGTGGATCATATTTAGGTCCAAGAGCGGCTATAGAAATGTTAAATAGCAACTTCTATAATGTTTTAGGAAAAAATAAGAGAGAAACTCCACAAGTATTCTTTGTTGGAAACAATATTAGTTCAACATATTTAGCTGATCTTTTAGATGCAATCGAAGGATTAGACATAAGCGTAAATGTTATTTCTAAGTCAGGAACTACAACAGAACCTGCTATAGCATTTAGAGTATTTAAAGATTATATGGAAAAGAAATATGGTGTTGAAGGTTCAAAGGAAAGAATATTTGCAACTACTGATAAGAGTAGAGGTGCATTAAAATCCTTAGCAGATGAAATGGGATATGAAACATTCGTAATTCCAGATGATGTTGGCGGAAGATTTTCAGTATTAACTGCAGTTGGATTATTACCAATAGCAGTAGCAGGAATTAGTATAGATGAAATGATGCAAGGTGCTGCAGATGCTAGAGAAGCATATGCAACTGATGACTTTATGAACAATGATTGCTACAAATATGCAGCAATGAGAAATATTTTATATAATAAAGGAAAGAACACAGAAATTTTAGTTAACTACGAACCAGGTTTACACTATTTCAATGAATGGTGGAAGCAATTATTTGGAGAATCAGAAGGAAAAGATGAAAAAGGAATTTTCCCTGCAGCAGTAGACTTTTCAACAGACTTACACTCAATGGGACAATTTATCCAAGAGGGTAGCAGAATAATGTTTGAAACAGTTCTAAATGTAGAAAAAGCTAAGAGAGAAATGTCTATAGAAGAAGTTGATGGAAACTTAGATGGATTAAATTTCTTAGCTGGAAAAACTATAGATTTTGTTAACAAACAAGCATTTAAGGGAACTTTATTAGCTCACAATGATGGTGGAGTTCCAAATATGGTATTAAATATTCCAGAACTTAATGCATATTACTTTGGATACATGGTATACTTCTTTGAAAAAGCTTGTGGAATAAGTGGATACTTATTAGGCGTTAATCCATTTGATCAACCAGGAGTTGAAGCATACAAGAAGAATATGTTTGCTTTACTTGGAAAGCCAGGATTCGAAGAATTAAAAGCTGAATTAGAAGCTAAATTAAAATAATGAGAATCATAGTAGATGGAGATGCCTGTCCAGGTATCTCCATTATTGAAAATATAGCAAAAGAATATAAACTAGATTTAATAGTTTTTTGCGATATTAATCATTATATATATTTAGAATATGGTGAAGTTAAGGTTGTAGATAGTGGATTTCAAAGTGTAGATATGTATGTAATAAATATTTGTAAGGAAAAGGATATAGTAATTAGCCAAGATTATGGAGTAGCAGCTATTGCTTTAGGTAAAAAAGCTTATGTTATTAATCCTAAGGGATATTATTATAATGAAGGAAATATTGACAGATTATTAGAAGAAAGACATATCTCTCAAAAAATAAGGCGTGCAGGTGGAAGAACTAATAATCCTAAAAAAAGGACAAAAGAAGACGATTCAAGATTAGAGAAAAACTTGATAAAGCTAATAGAAAGTAATATAAAAGGATAAACTGTAGAAATATAAATTACGGTTTATCCTTATTTTTATATATAGATGACAAATTTCGTTTTATATTTTGAGGATGTAAATGTATAATAATATTATACAATATTGAGAAAAACAGGGTGTGAGGGTATGAGTGATATAATATTAGTTTTTGATAAGGAAAGTCCGTCAAATGTAAATGAAGAAATTAAAATAAAAGTAATTACAGAAAATGAAGAAAATTTAGAATACAAATTCTTAGAAGGGACACCAAATGAAAGAAGTTTAACTTGGAAGCAAATACAGGATTTTTCAGGTGATTCTCAATGCAATTGGAAGCCTAATAATCCAGGTGACTATATGATAATGGTTCAAACTGTAGATAAGGAGTCTGGTGTCACTAATATTGGAAGAATGAAGTATAAGATAAAAGATGCAGATGAAAAAGATATAATCGAAAAGGATATAATTGAGAGTGACAGAAATAATACAGAAATAAGTAAATTAATACAAGATGTAGTAATAGATAAGACAAGCTTAATACTAGGAGAAAAGATTAATTTAGATATACTTTCTCCAGAAGAAGAGGAAGTATTGTTATATAGATTTTGGATTAGAGGAACTCATGGTTGGGAGCCTTTAAAAGACTACAGTACAGAAAATAAGTTAACTTATACAACTACAAAGGTGGGAGAAGAGGAAATACTAATAGAATGTAAGAGACCGTCTTCATTTAATAATGTAGATGATTTTACAACTATTAAATTTCAAGTAAGGGAACAGCCAGTAATTGAATTGACTTCATTTGATTGTTTATCAAGTAATCTTTTAGTTGGAGAGGAGCTTATCTTTAAAGTTGGAGTAAATTATGAAAAATCAAGAACTATTCTTTATAAGTTTTTAAGAGTAGATGAGAATGGAAGAGTTACTTGCATTCAAGATTATTCCACAAAAAATATTGTCTCTCTATATGAAAATGAAAAAGGTAAATATAAATTACTATGTTATGTAAGAGATATCTTTTCTAACAAACCTTATGATGATAGAGCTGCTATGATTTATTCAGTTAAGGCATATGAGGAAATAAGAATTAATAATTTTACTTCAGAATTAAGTTCACCTCAATTGTGTGGAAATACAATAACACTTAAGGCATCAGTGTCTGGAGGTAAAGAGGTATTATATAAATATATAATAGAAGGACCAGTTGCTGAAGAGAGTGGATATATTAGAAATAGGAATTTTAACTGGGAAACTAAAGCAGAAGGAGAATATAAGATAACTTTAATGGTAAAAGATATATCATTTGAAGGAGAGTATGAAGATAAAAAAGAATTATTCTTTAAAATTGATAAAAAGGGTGAAAAGCCTATCAATATTTTAGAAATAAATTCAAGTAAAACAAGAGGGTGTGTTAAGGGAGAACCGATAAACTTAAAAGTAAAAGCAGAAGGTGGAACATGTCTTAAATATTCTTTTATAGTATATAAAGATGGGATTGAAAAAGAAAGAAGTCAATACGGATTAACGAATTGGGTTAATTTTACTCCTGAAGAAAGTGGAGAATATGAAGTTGAGGTAAGAGTTATAGATAAATATTCTTCAAGGGAATATGATGCTCATGATCGGTTATTCTTTAAAGTAAAGGAATATCAAGAAGCAGAAATTGATTATGTTTTATTAGAAGGAAAAGAGTTTTACTTAGTAGGAGATAAAATAGAGCTTGAGATAATAACACAAAATACAAAGAACATATTATTAAGATATGTAACTAAAATTAATGGACATGAAGTTGAAGATACGGGATTTATTTCTAGTAAATATATTAAGGTTAAACCTAAGTGTCCAGGGAAATATACCTTTGAGATATATGCTAAAAATGTATTGTGCAAAGAAGAGTATGATACAAAGAAAGAGCTATCAATTTATGTGAATGAAGCAGTACAAATAACTAATACTAAAATTAAATTAGATGTTAATGAAGTTCTAGCAGGTAAAGAGGTTACTTTTGAGGTGTTAAGTGAAGGTGGAAAAGACGTTTGTTATGAATTTTACATCATGGAAAAGGGGAACTGGGTAAGAGTACAACCTTATAGCAAAAAAAACTACTATACATTCCTTCCATTTACTCCTGGGGAATATAGAGTTTTAGTTTTAAGTAAGAGTTACTATAAAAAAGTTAATTATGAGGACTATGCATATTTAGAATTTGAAGTTAAGCCTTAAGAATAATATATTATATACGAAATTAATAATAGTTATATTATTAGTGAGAGTGAGGTAGAGGTGTGAATATATCTAAGGTTGAAGATTTTTTGGGATTAACTATAAGTAAAGATGTTTTAAAAAAGGCAATAGGTGATGGTCCTGAATTTGATTTAGTTTATGAAACTATGGTGAATTCTCAAATAGAGAATATGAATTCAGAAGAAAATCAAGAAAATAAAGAGGAAGAATCATATTCTTATACAACATCTGGATCGGGACAAAGACTTGATGATATTCCACTAAGAATGAGAACTACTCCAATACAAACTGGTGAGTTAGTCTTAGAAAGTACTAATACAGTATATAATAATGTAGGTAACAGTCTTGAAGTATATTCACAAGAAAATTCTTCTGTTGATATGGATAAGATTTATAATGCTGTTGATAAATATTCAAGCCAATATGGTGTTGATAAAAAATTGGTGTTAGCAATTATAAAACAGGAATCAAACTTTAATCCAAATGCGGTTTCTAGTGCTGGAGCAAAGGGACTTATGCAATTAATGGATTTTAATAGTAAAGCCTATGGAGTAAAAAATCCTTTTGATATTGATGAAAACATAAACGCTGGAGTTAAACATATTAAATCTTATTTAGATTTGTATAATGGCAATGTAGAGATGGCGCTAATGGCATATAATGCAGGACCAGGTACAGTTCAAAGAAGAGGGGTAAGCTCTCCAAGTGATTTATATAAAATGCCAGAGGAAACACAAAATTATGTGCCAAAAATAATGGGACAACTAGTATAAAAATGTGAGTAATTAAAAAGTAAAAGTAAATAGTTTTTAATGTAATTTGTTAAAGATTACTAAAAATTTATTTTAAGAGCGTGTAAAAACGCTCTTTTATTTTGCGCTATGAACTCTAGAACTTGTAAAATTATAGATTTTATAAAATTAACTAACAACATTATACATGTAAATTTATGGATATAAGAGTATAATTAAATTAATAAGTAGGGTTATATTATAGGGGGAATTGAGATGGAGATTAATAAATGTATAAAAGAATCATTTTCTGTAATTGGCAAAGAAGGTTCAACTAATGAAGGGAATGGCTTTATTCAAAGGCTATGGCAAGAAGGATATATGTTTTTTCCTATAAGAAAGTTATAAGAAGGGATCAATATGTTATGAAGAAATATGGAGATTTAATTTTTGAAGTTTTACAAGAAAAAGATATTGACGAATTAACTACAATAATGGAAAGAGCCTTTGATGAGGATACCAAAATTCATTTAGGTGAAGATAAAGGTGGACCGGAAGGCTATGATAATGGAGACTTTTTACGAAAATATGGATTCCTAGAAGATACAACTTCCTATAAGATAAGCCTAGAAGATAAGACCATAGGTTGTGTAATTTTATGGATAAATAGTGAAACAAATATTAATTACTTAGGAAATATATTTATAGATACAAATCTTCAAAATAAAGGTATAGGTAAAAAGGTTTGGGAATTCATTGAAAAAGAGTATCCTGACACTGCTATATGGCGAACAGATACACCTGGATTCTCAAGAAGAAATCATCATTTCTATGTAAATAAATGTGGTTTTCATGTTGTGAAAATAGAAAAGCCAATGGATAAGTATGAGATCAGCTATATTTTAGAGAAAAAGATTAAATAACATTTCTAAAACTCCGAAAGGAGTTTTTTCTATAATTCTACATTCTACATTTTACATTATACATTTTATTCTTGTGTCTTTTCAGTTTAAGTAATAAAATGATTCTTAGTAGTTCAAAATATACTAAGAAAGAAGGTGCCTTTATGGAAAGACTAGATAAGGTTTTATCTAATTTAGGTTATGGAAGCAGAAAAGAGATTAAGCAAGCTATAAAAAAAGGTCTTATAGAAGTTAATGGTGAATTAGTTAAAGACAATGGGATGCAAGTAGATCCTGAAAATGACAGAATAATAGTAAATGGTGAAGAGATTTTTTATAGAAAATATATTTATTTAATGATGAATAAACCTGATGGGGTAGTATCAGCTACTTCTGATACTAGAGATGAAACAGTAGTAGATTTATTAGAAGTGGAGCATCAAGTATTTAATCCTTTCCCAGTTGGAAGATTAGATAAGGATACAGTGGGACTTTTACTACTGACTAATGATGGGGAATTAAATCACAGATTAATATCTCCTAAATGGAAAGTAGATAAGGTTTATTATGCAAAAATAGACAAGAAGGTTACAGAAGATGATGTTAACAAGTTTAAAAATGGTATAACATTAGATGATGGATATTTATGTAAGGAAGCTAAGCTGGAAATATTGGAAGCTACAGAAGACGGATCAGAAGTAATGGTTACAATTCAAGAAGGAAAGTACCATCAAGTCAAGAGAATGTTTGAAGCTGTAGGGAAGACTGTGGTTTATTTAAGAAGAGTAGAATTTGGAACTTTAAAACTAGATGAAGAGCTAGAAGAAGGCGAATATAGAGAATTAACTGAGGATGAAATCAATATATTAAAAGGTTTTTAACGAATAATTAAAAATAGTGCAATAAAATCATTCATATTACAGTTTTTTTTGCACTATTATTTCGAAATAACTTGCATTTTTAAAATGTATGCAATATAATATCTTTGCAAGGATAAATAAAAGGAATAAATAGCCCCCTTTTTATTTATTGCTTATTGCTAAAGCGCAACCTGGCCCCAAGGGTTGCGTTTTTTGTTTGTTTAATAATGTAATTGTTTTCTGGGAGCTAAAAAATATCAAATTTAATATAGAAAACTTTTACAAAAGTGATTTATAAAAATATATTAATTTTGATTTTTGAACGATAGATAATATAAATCCAAAATTATGATTCGAAAATAAAGATATACTGCTTCTAATCATGAATTTTAAAAATCATAATTAGAAGTATATGAATGAATAATGTCATAATTTAGATTTAAGAATATATTTAAAGATATAAAATTAGTGAGGTAATATTATTTTAGAGCTGTTTCAAAATAGCTCTTTTTCTTTTGTATTTAAAATAGCTATTTTGATCTTATTTTGGCAACAATATAAAAGATATGTATGATATAATATGTTAGTAATAGGAAAGGAGTCTGTATAGATGGATTTAAAGTCATTACTTAACAAAGAACAATATGAAGGGGCCACTACTGTAGACGGTCAAGTATTAATATTAGCAGGAGCAGGTTCAGGTAAAACTAGAGTTTTGACATATAGAATGGCTCATATGATAGATGATTTAGGAATTTTACCATATAAAATCTTAGCTATAACATTTACTAATAAAGCAGCTAAAGAAATGAAGGATAGAGTTAAAGCTTTAATAGGAGAAAGAGCTGAAGATATGTGGATATCTACTTTCCACTCAACTTGTGTAAAGATACTAAGAAGAGAAATTGAGAAGATAGGATATAAAAAGAGTTTTACAATTTATGATACTTCAGATCAAAAGACTCTTATTAAAGAGTGTATAAAAGCATTAAATATAAATGATAAAGATATAACTGAACAAGAAATAATGAGTAAAATAGGTAAGGCAAAGGATAATATGCAAAGTCCTTCAAGCTTTATGAGAGAACATCAAAGTAATTTTAGAGAAAAGAAAATCGCAGATGTTTATGAAATGTATCAAAAGAGACTTAAGGAAAACAATGCATTAGACTTTGATGATTTAATATTCAAGACAGTTGAATTATTTAAAACTAATAAAGAAACTTTAGAATTTTATCAAAGAAAATTCCAATATATTATGGTAGATGAGTACCAAGATACAAATAAGGTTCAATACGAATTAATTAGACTACTTGCAGAAAGCCATAAGAATATATGCGTGGTGGGCGATGATGATCAGTGCATATACATGTGGAGGGGGGCTGACATTAGGAATATCCTAGACTTTGAAAAAGATTATCCTAATGCAAAAGTAATAAAACTTGAGCAAAACTATCGTTCAAAAGGAAATATTCTAGATGCCGCTAACGTTGTTATAGTAAATAATGCAAATAGAAAAAGTAAAGTTTTAAGAACTGAACAAGAATCAGGTAATAAAATTAAGGTTTATAGAGCTTATTCAGATAGTGATGAAGGAAACTTCGTAGCAAGTCAAATTAATAAGATAAAGAGAGAAGAAAATAAGAGTTTTAAAGATTTTGCAATTCTTTATAGAACTAATGCCCAATCACGTATATTTGAAGAAAGCCTAAGAAGAAATGATATTCCATATAAAATTTTAGGTGGAACTAGATTCTACGATAGAAAAGAAATTAAAGATATGCTTTCATATTTAAAGGTATTAGTAAATCCAACTGATAGTATAGCTTTAAGAAGAGTTATAAATGTTCCAAAGAGAGGAATAGGAGATGCAACTGTTAATAAGGTTGTTGATTTTGCTGATGATTATGAACTTCCATTATGGGATGCTTTAAATACAGTTAGAAATATTCCAACTCTTACTGCAAGAAACTGTGCAGGCATAGAAGTATTTATGGAAATGATGGAAAGATTCGTAGATATGAGTGAAGTTATGCCTGTATCTGTTTTAATAGAAACTATATTAAAAGAGACAGGATATATAGCTGAATTAGAAAAATCAAAAGAAATAGAAGACAAAAGCAGAATTGAAAACTTAAAAGAATTAGTTTCTGATGCTGTTGATTTTGAAAGAAGTAGTGAGGATAAGAGTTTATCAGCATACTTAGAAAAAGTTTCATTAGTTCAAGATACAGATAAGCTTGAAGAGGAAGAAGATACAATAGTTTTAATGACTGTTCATAGTGCTAAAGGATTAGAATTCCCAGTAGTATTTATGGTTGGTATGGAAAATGGAATCTTCCCTGGAGTTGCTTCATTTGATAGTGAATCAGAAATGGAAGAGTCAAGAAGACTTTGCTATGTTGGAATAACTAGAGCAAAAGAGCAATTATTTATGACATCTGCTGAGGTAAGGAGACAATTTGGTAGAACTGTAGCTTATCCTCAATCTGACTTTATAGCAGAAATAAAACCAGATTTAAAAGAATATGTATCAGCTAGTGGGGGAGCACAAGAAGCAAGAAAATCAATGTTTAAACCAGAAAGTAGCTTTAATAATCCACACAGCTTAAGAGGCAGTGTTATGAATAGACCAAAGCCACAACCACAAAAAGCAACATCTACAGTTTCAGGAGATGAGGTTACTATGGGAAGAAAGGTTAAACATAGCAAATTTGGAGTTGGTACAGTAGTATCAATCGCAGATACAGGAAGTGATAAGAAACTAACTATAGCCTTTGATAGTCAGGGCATAAAGATATTGATGCTTTCATTAGCAAACTTAGAATTACTTTAATGCATAATGCATAATGCTAATGCATAATTAAGGTGAAAACTCCTACGGAGTTTTTGAAAATTAAAGAATTAAAGAATGAAGATTCTCTTTTGCTTTCGCAAAATAGAAATGAAAAAATGAAGAGCTTCTTTGCTGGAGCAAAATCAGCATGAAAGAATGAAATAATTAAGGAATAAATTCCTAGGAATTTATAATAATTCATAATTCAGCTTGTCTGAATTATTTCCACAATTATGCATTATGCATTGATAAAAGTGCATAATTAATGTGAAAGCTCATTCTGAGTTTTGGAAAATGAAAGAATGAAGAGCCTCTTTGCTGAAGCAAAATTGGCATGAAAAAATGAAAGAATAAAGGATTAAATTCCTTCGTAATTTAGGAAAATGAAAGAATGAATTTTCTCTTTTGCCTTCGCAAAATCGAATGAAAGAATTAAGAAATAAGTTCCACATGAATTTATAAATGTTCATAATTCAGCTCGCTGAATTATATCCACAATTATGCATTATGCATTATCAATTGTGCATTAATTAACTGGGCTTGCCTGAATTATTTCAACAATTTTTTCATTCTTTAATTCTTTCATTTTTCCCATTATAAGATCGGGGTGTTTTGTTTGGATAAAAAGAAAAGAATTGAAGATTTAGTTGATGAATTAAATAAATATGCTTATGAGTATTACTCTTTAGATAATCCTTCTGTTACAGATAAGGAATATGATGAGAAGTATTATGAACTGAAAGCTTTAGAGGAGGAAATTAATTATGTTCTTCCTTATTCTCCTACTCTTAGAGTTGGTGATAAGATTGCAGCTGGTTTTAATAAGTATACTCATAAGGCTAGGCTTTGGAGTTTAGATAAGGCTCAAAGTATTGAAGAATTGAAGGATTGGCATACTAGAAATCTTAAGTTTATAAATGAAGCGAATGCTAGAGGAGAAAGCTTGCCAGCACCAAGATATGTACTTACTAAAAAGTTTGATGGACTTACAGTGAATTTAACTTATGATGAGAGTGGAAGACTTTCTGCTGCTGCTACAAGAGGAAATGGGGAAGTAGGAGAAGAGATATCGGCTCAAGTAAGGACAATAAAATCTATTCCTATAAGAGTAGATAATAATGATTTATTTGAGATACATGGTGAGGCTATAATGACTACTGAAGCCTTTGAAAATTATAATAGAACTGCAACTGTACCTCTTAAGAACTTAAGAAATGGTGCTGCTGGAGCTTTAAGAAATTTAAATTTAAAGGAAACTGCAAAGAGAAATTTATCTGCATTTTTCTATGATATAGGATATAAAGAAGGAGAAGCTTTTGAAACTTATGAAGAAATGTTAAAGTTCATAAAAGAAAAAGGCTTCCCAATGGATGACTATGTTAGATACTGTACAACTATTGAAGAAATAGAAAAAGAAATAGAGTATATTAAAAGTATAAGATTTGATTTAAATTATGATATTGATGGAGTAGTTATAGCTATTGATGATATAAGGACTAGAGAACTTATGGGATATACAATAAAGTTCCCTAAGTGGTCTATAGCATATAAGTTTGAAGCTCAAGAAGCTACTACTAAGCTATTAGATGTAGAATGGAATGTTGGAAGAAGTGGAAGAGTGGGACCAACAGCTATATTAGAACCAATTGAACTTGCTGGTGTAACTGTAAAGAGAGCAACTTTAAATAATATAGATGATATAAGAAGAAAAGGTGTAAGAATTGGAGCAGAAGTATTTGTAAGAAGATCTAATGATGTTATTCCAGAAATTATGGGAGTAGTTGAAGCTTCATTAGAAGGAAGTGAAGAAATAAATGTTCCTGAAACATGTCCAGCATGTGGAGCTCATTTAGTTCAAAATGGAGTTCATTATTTCTGTGAAAATACATTATCATGTAAGCCTCAAATGGTAAAGAGTATAGTTCATTTTGCTTCTAGAGATGCTATGAATATTGAAGGATTCTCAGAAAAAACTGCTGAGCAATTATTTGAAAAATTGGATATTAAATCAATAGCAGATTTATATAGACTTAATAAGGAAGAATTATTACAACTAGATAAGTTTGGTCCTAAGAAGGCACAAAATCTTTTAGATGCAGTTGAAAGAAGTAAAAACTGTGAGTTATATAGATTTATATATTCATTAGGAATTCCTAATGTAGGAGTTAAAACTGCAAAAGATTTAGTTAATAGATTTAAGTCTATAGACGGATTAAAGAGTGCAAACTTTGAAGAATTAATATCTGTTCAAGATGTTGGTGGAATAGTTGCTAGTGGTGTTATGGAGTTCTTTAAAGAAGAAAAAGCTATTAACACAATTAATGAACTTTTAGAACTTGGAGTTAATCCAATATTTGAAGAGAAGGAAATTATAGCAAGTCCTTTTGAAGGAAAAACTGTAGTAGTTACAGGTACATTAAATAATTATTCAAGAGGAGAAATAAAAGCTAAGCTAGAACTATTAGGAGCTAAGGTATCAGGGAGTGTTAGTAAAAAAACAGATTTTGTAATAGCTGGAGAAGAGGCAGGATCAAAGCTAAATAAAGCTGTTGAACTTGGGGTTAGGGTGTTGAATGAAGAAGAATTTGAGGAGTTAATAAAGGAGTAAGAAATGAAGAAATTTAGAATGAAAGATATTCTTACACTTTTATGTACTGTATCATCCATTATAGCAAGTGTAATGATAGTCCTGACTTTCTTAACAACATATCATTTCATTAATAGTATGCCTATATATAATTCATACCTTCCATTACAAATTGGGATATGTATTACCATGGCATTATGGGGTGTTAGATTTCTATTTAATAAAGTTGGAAAAGAGAAATATATTTATTCAATAATATGTATAACTACTTCTATTATTTCTTTATTCTTTATAATAAACTTAGTAAAATAGGCTGCCTAAAAAGCAGCCTTATTTTTTTATTAAGGATATTCCAAGAAGAAATTTTTGAATATTAAATATATCTTTCGATCTTATTAATTGTTTCTATATAGATATTATCTAAAACATCTAAATCTAAAGCGTCTATATAATAAGCTTCTAAATCATCATGAATTTCATGTGCATTGGATATTAAGCTTAGCGCTTTATCTGTTAGTTCATAAAAGATATCCTTATTATAATCTATGTCTTCTTTATTTTTTTGAAGAATAGAATACGTACAAAAATCTTCTATATTGTAAGTTTTTCCTTCAAAAGAGCATTTACTAATTTCATTTTCTGTAACTATTGAGGTGGATATTTCAGGTATTAATATATGCTCAATTCTTTCGGGATTAAATGGATCATGAAGATATTCTACGAAGTAGCCCTTTTTTTGAGCAAGAGTCCCTAATTCTTTAAGAATTTTAGTTTTACTAAATCCAGGGCCGCCTTTTAATATGAATTTGTGTTTAAGTTCAGCAACTAAATCTTCGGTAAAGGTAATTATTCCATTAGGTGTAAATGCCGTTGCAAATATATGTCTTTCATCACCAAATCCAGGTATTTGCTTACTAAAAACTTCTTCCTTGAGACTTTCACATATAGTAAACACTTTACTATAATCTAAAGCTTCAAAATTCAATCTACTCCAATCATCGTGGATAGGTTTTGCTGCCGAAAGAAACTTATAAGCCCTTTGAAAATTGTTGCTTATTTCTTTATAGATGCTGATTAACTCTTTTTTCTTTAAAGAAAGTGCATCATTATCTAAGGCAATACCCATATTTATTATTTCATCAACAGCACCAGGATAGATTGGATCAACCATATGTGGAGAAGTGCCATCTAACATAGCAATTTTTAGTTCAGGGATTACTATTCCATCTAAAGATTTTTCATCTGATGAACAATGATTATATTCTACTGAGTAGCCCTTATTAAGAAAATGAGTTGCTACTTTTTTCATTAAATAAGATTTTCCTGTACCAGGACCTCCTTTAATACAGAAGACCCTGTTAGCATTTTCTTTATTAATTATAGAATAAAAAAAAGAATGAAAGCCTTTATAAGTATTACCTCCTAAAAAAATATGCCTTTCTTTGCTAAAAGTCAAAATTATCACTCCTAGTAATTTATATAGTAATGTTTCAATAATAATATATGTATTAACTTAAAAAGTGTAACTATGAAAAAAATTAATATAAATAAAGCATATCTGACAACTTTATTTTATGCATAAATTTTCAATGTTTATTTAATTTAATG